>CAUPZU010000044.1:0-5168 GCA_963516025.1 Acinetobacter lwoffii | reverse complement strand
ATATTAAATGAATTGAATAAATAGGTAAAACAGTTTGTTTTTATTTTATTGATCGGATTTACAGATTTGTTGAAAAATTCATTATTAATTTCAAAGTTCTATATGGGGTCGAAAGATTAATCTTCAAGTAGTTTAGAGCAAGAATAAGGATTTTCAGCTAAGATTAAAACAAGATATTTGAGAATTGAATGATGGAATTACAACGCGGTATTTATCAACATTATAAGGGACAGCTTTATCAGGTGTTTCATGTCGCCACGCACAGTGAAACTGAAGAAAAGCTTGTGGTTTATCAATGTCTCTACGGGGATTATTCAATTTGGGTACGTCCTTTAACGATGTTCACTGAAACCATTACCACTAACGATGATCGTGAAGTGGAGCGTTTTAAATTGATTCAGGCACTTTAAGCCAAACAGACTCAGGGAAGAGTGATGCAAAATTCAGATGAATTTGAAAGATTCATGCAAGAATTATATGAAAAATTTCATAGGCATGACCTTAAACAGGCAGATCGCCTGCACCGATATCGCAATATAGAGCCAGAATCAGGCCGATTTTTATCTATGCTGATTCATGCGCAACAATCGAAAAGTATTCTGGAAATTGGGACTTCTACTGGTTATTCCACTTTATGGCTGGCAGAAGCGGCTCGGCAGACTCAAGCCATGATTACAACACTTGAAGTTGATGCAGAACGGGTTATTCAGGCAAAGCAATATGCGACAGAAATAGATCTTGCAGATTTAATCAATTTTAAAGTAATTGATGCTCAGGTTTATCTGGAGGCAGAAAAGGAAATATTTGATTTTATCCTGTTAGATGCTGAACGAGATGCTTATGTCAGTTACTGGCCACATTTGAGTCGATTACTTAAAGCAAAGGGCGGGTTACTGGTAGTTGATAATGTCATTTCACATGCAGCAGAAGTCGAAGAGTTTATTGCCTTAATTCAGCAAGACCCACGTTTTATCATGAGTATTGTACCCATAGGCGCAGGTTTGCTGATGGTGGGATTTCGTTAAATGGATTCACTTCAATCCATGCAAATTTTATTAAAATGTAAATTATATTCGAGATACTTTTCTACGAATGCGGCTTTGTCTTGGCGTCTTAACAGGTTGTCATAAATAAATTCAGGTACGGGATGATACAGCTCGGCATGACCATTACTGTATACAATTTTCAGGTGGCGGCTTGAGGGATTGTATTTCCAAGAAATCACGGTAAGCAGTTTTTGCATATGCGTTCCTCCACTGAATATTTCTTATCTTATCATTTGAACTTATGCCATATGGCTCTGCAGATGTATAGCTCAATTGTAAGAATCGGTAAGGATTATGAGAAAGCGAAGCAAAAGATATGCCTGAATTTTTATATGATGGATCAAGAAAGAAATAGGACTGCAATATTTAAAGTCCTAACAAAATAATTTAAAAAAATAAAATCCAGTATTGCACTGACATAAAAGTTCAAACCATAAAAAACCACGCTAAAAAGCGTGGTTTTTTTGAATCAGTTCAATCTAATTAAAATTAGATTTTACCCACTAGGTCGATTGAAGGAGCAAGAGTTGCATCGCCTTCTTTCCATTTAGCTGGGCAAACTTCGCCTGGGTGAGCGTGTACATACTGAGCTGCTTTAACTTTACGAAGAAGTTCTTGAGCGTCACGGCCGATACCACCAGCGTTGATTTCAACGATTTGGATTTTACCTTCTGGATCGATCACGAAAGTACCACGATCAGCAAGGCCGTCAGCTTCGATTAATACGTCAAAGTTTTTAGCAAGAGTCCAGTTTGCATCACCAACCATTACATACTGGATTTTTTTGATTTCTTCTGAAGAATCGTGCCAAGCTTTGTGAGTGAAATGCGTGTCAGTAGAAACTGAGTAGATTTCAACGCCTAGTTTTTGGAATTCAGCGTAGTTGTCAGCAAGGTCACCAAGTTCAGTCGGGCAAACGAAAGTGAAGTCAGCTGGGTAGAAGAATACAACAGACCATTTGCCTTTCAGGTCAGCTTCAGTAACTTCAATGAATTTGCCGTTTTGGAATGCAGTTGCTTTAAATGGTTTAACTTCAGTATTAATTAAGCTCATCATTGTCTCCATGATTGAGGTAGTCTTTGATTTTGAATAAGAGTATCGAAATTTTGGTTGATGCTAAAATGGTATTTTTACATTACAAACATCGGAAAAACCGAATTAAGTAAAAACGCGCCACTTTGGCAAAATCGCTTTGTTCATTGAGCAGCATCAAGATGATGGCCTGATGACAAAATTATCTCTTTTTCCTCGTGCTAGCAAACATGATGTTGAAACCAAAAAATTCAAGGGTCAATTCGGAAAAAAGCATAATTTCCACAAAATAATTTAAATATCAATTCCAAACTTGGACTTATGATTAAATCTAATCAGGGAAACTCATGCGTGTCATTTAGATATTTTGACAAGTTTATAGTGCGGAATTGAGAGAAATCAGGCAGCCAAAGCCAATTTGTCCGGCACTTAACAGAACTACGACTATCTGAAATCTAATGAACCAAGTAAAATAAACCTTTCCGGTTTTTTGATGTGGGTGTTTTCTCTGTGCAGAGTCATTTAAATGTAGATCAATGGATAATGGCGCGTGACCGTCACCGTTTAAATCGACTGAAAAAAGGGAAAGACGCAGATGCTAAGCAGTATCAGGAATTATTTGAAAAATCCAATCTGAAAGTACGGCAACGGCTTGAGCGTCTTCCGAACATCAAGCTAAATCAGGATCTGCCGGTAACCCAGTATGCTGACAAGCTGATTACCGCGATTCAAAAGCATCAGGTTATTATTGTAGCTGGTGAAACCGGTTCTGGTAAAACCACCCAGTTACCGCAAATTGCTATGCTGGCTGGACGTGGCCTGACCGGAATGATCGGACATACCCAGCCGCGTCGACTGGCAGCCCGTAGCGTATCACAGCGTATTGCCGAAGAAGTTGGCGAAAAACTCGGTGAATCAATTTCCTTTAAAGTACGTTTTACGGAACAGGGTTCACAAGACTCAATTGTGCGTTTGATGACTGACGGTATTTTACTGGCCGAACTGACGCATGACCGATACCTGACCAAATATGACACGATTATTATTGATGAAGCGCATGAACGTTCGCTGAATATCGACTTCATTATGGGTTATCTGAAGCAGCTATTGCCACGTCGTCCCGATCTGAAAGTCATCATTACTTCAGCAACCCTGGATGTAAACCGTTTTAGCAGTTACTTTAATGGTGCACCAATTTTTGAAGTGGAAGGCCGCAGCTTCCCGGTAGAGCTGCGTTATCGCCCGATCTCGGAAATGAGCATTGGCGGTAGTGATGATGATGAGTTTGATGATTTTGAAGAAAACCTGCCTCGCGCTGTGGTCAAAGCAGTCGAAGAATGCTTTCAGGATGCACAGGAAAAAGGTCATCCCGAACATGCCGATATCCTGATTTTTGCCAGTACCGAGCAGGAAATTCGCGAGTTACAGGAAACCCTGATCAAACATGGGCCACGCCATACGGAAGTATTAACTTTATATGCGCGTCTGGCGCTGGCCGAACAGCAGAAAATCTTTAATCCTTCTGGTGGCGGGAGACGCATTATTATTGCCACCAACGTAGCAGAAACAGCTTTAACCGTTCCGAATATCCGGTATGTGATTGATAGCGGTTTTGCCCGTATTTCGCGTTATAACTATCGTTCACGGGTACAACGTCTACCAATTGAAGCCGTTTCTCAGGCAGCCGCGAACCAGCGTAAAGGTCGTTGTGGTCGTATTGCGCCGGGTGTCTGTATACGTCTGTATTCTGAGGAAGACTTCCTGAGCCGTCCTGAGTTTACCGAACCAGAAATAAAGCGAACCAACCTGGCATCTGTAATTTTGCAGATGCAAAGTCTGGGCTTGGGTTCACTCGAAGATTTTGATTTCATCGAACCACCAGATCATCGTTTGGTCAATGATGGCCGCAAGCTCCTCATTGAACTGGGGGCAATGGCTGAGAAAAATTCTCCTAAAACTGAAGATGATCAAGCAAATCCCTCTCTTGCGTCGCATAACGCCTCACCCTTCGAGAAAGGGAGACTTCAAAGCAGTGGCTTAACCAAGATCGGTCAGCAAATGGCGAAAATGCCGATCGATCCACGTCTGGCCCGCATGATTCTTGGTGGTGCACATTTTGGCGTGCTGAATGAAGTGCTGGTGATTGTGGCCGCACTTGCAGTTCAGGACCCGCGTGAACGCCCTGCGGACAAGCAGATGCAGGCGGATCAGAAACATGCACTATTCCGTGAAGCCGATTCTGATTTCCTGTTCTATATCAAGCTTTGGGAAACGCTACACAATAATCGCGAAAGCATGAGTGAAAATAAGCGCCGTACTTTTGCGCGTAATCACTTCCTGAGCTGGCTGCGTCTGCGTGAATGGAAGAAAACTCATGAGCAGCTGGTGGAGTTGGCTAAGGGTTTAAAACTGTCATTTAATGAAAAGAAAGCCAGTTATGAAAATCTGCACCGTGCCTTGTTGACCGGTCTCTTATCGTTTATCGCCAACAAGACCGATGAGCGTAATGTTTTTATGGCGGTGCGTCAGCAAAAAGCACGGATTTTCCCGGCTTCTACCTTGCACAAGACCAATACGCCATGGGTGATGGCTTTTGAGATGGTGGAAACCTCTCAGGTATATTTACGCACCCTAGCCAAGATTGAGCCGGAATGGATTCTGCTGGCCGCGCGTGACCTGCTCAAGCATCATTATTTTGAACCGCACTGGTCGAAAAAAGCTGGTGTAGTGAATGCCTATGATCAAATTTCATTATTTGGTCTGATTATTGAGCCGAAACGCCCAATCAATTATGAAAAAGTAGATCAGGCGGCCGCGCATGAAATTTTCTTGCGGGATGCTTTAACTACCGGTCATCTAGGGATTACTCCACCATTTTTAAAGCATAACTTGCTTAAACTGGAAGAAGTCGAGCGAGTAGAAGACAAGCTGCGCCGTCGTGATCTGGTGGTTGATGAAGAAACCATTTACCAATTTTATGCCTCGAAAGTGCCGCCTGAAGTGGCCAGCCGGCGTAGTTTTGAAGACTGGCGTGCCACAGTAGAGCCCCAGAATCCGCGTTATTTATTTGTCGATGATGATGCGCTGTGG
>CAUPZU010000043.1:0-6104 GCA_963516025.1 Acinetobacter lwoffii | reverse complement strand
GGGTCGTTAGCTCAGCTGGTAGAGCAGCGGACTTTTAATCCGTTGGTCCCGCGTTCGAATCGCGGACGACCCACCATTCTTTCCTTAGAATGTTTCTCTGATTTCCCTTATTATATTTTAATTAAATTGCGATGTTTTGGTCGTGTATTTCTGCATCCAGATTTTATGTTCACGCGTTCCCGCAACTTGCCTTTATTGTCTAATCTAAATAGTATTTGAATTAAGCTTTCGACCAGATCAGCCGATTATTATCGGGCATTATTCTTGAATATGAAAGGATGTGTCTTTGACCAGTTCATAGGCTTTTGAAGGTGCCGGATAGCCACGATCAAATAATTCCCGGTTGGTTTTTTCCTTTTCACTATAGATTTTTTCCAGATTCATGACTAAGTGATTTGAATCTTTAATCTTATAGTAAAAGCTCGCCCCTTCTTTACGATTCACTACTATATCGGTACGCTCAGGATTGATAAACCAGCGGTCTTTACGGTAGGTGATATTGTGAGCGGTGCTGCTTTTGGTATTATCAATAAATACCTTCCCATACTGTAAAATACTGCGATGCACCGTACCGTCCGGCATTAGAGTCAAAATAAATTCTGCCTTACCTTCAGTACAAGGCGCAAAGCGGCCATCACAATCGATTTCAGTATGATAGCGGCCAATAAATGCTTTAGCATCCTCTGGTACAGTTACTGGGTTTAAATCAGCTTCTACCGGAACAGTCGCCTGCCCTGCGACCTGAGTTAAGGATTTGGCGCTGACAGTCACTACATCGGCCTTCGTATTGGCAGTGGAAATTTTAACGCCCTCTTCTGAGGTCGCCTGACTTTCCCCTTCAGGTTTGACTTGCTGCTGATCACAGGCTTGCAAAATCACCACACTCCCCAACATCAGGCTACATTTAAAAAAACTGCTTAATGTACAACGTGATACATCCAATTTCATTTTTAACAAACCTAAATAGGAAACATGGCGAGCAAAAAGAACACAGCAAAGCTGATGAACTTTACACAAGAGTTCAATAGAATTTTCACTATGTTAGTAGCTCTTAGATCTGGTTTTAATCTTTATTAACATTACTTAACGATTTTATTTGTAATCAGCACTTTAAAAAGTTTAAGTAAACTCCATTTCTTTAAGTATGGATCCAGTTTTAGGATTCAAACCTATTTTTAATCAGGAGATTTTAATGGCCAATGTTGGTTTATATCGCTCTAACCGCTCAAACATGATTGCAGGTGTGATGGGTGGTATTGCTGAACGTTTTGGTTGGAACGCAAATTTATTACGTCTGATTTTTGTGGTGATTTCAATCATGAGTGCCGCATTCCCGGGTATTTTGGTTTATCTGGTGTTGTGGTTAATCATGCCGAAAAAACAGTACAGAATTGATCATGACAGCGTTCATCAACCTCAGGGCTATCAAAATCCTGTGCGTACAGTGAATCAGGATAAACGCTATTAAGCTGTACAGTCATTTTTAACAAGCGTTCTTAACCAGTTTCATCGCAGAGCTTCCTCTTTCACCCCGGTTAAATGGGGTGAAATTTTGATGACACGGTAATTTCCCCAAGTTATCGTGGCTTTTTTTGCCTATATTTTTTGTTATTTCTTTGCTGTATTACAGCTTTTCACTTTCTTTCTTAGTTGAATTCACGATAAGTTCAAGATTCCAATTTTTGAAATGGATTTCACATGACTCAGGCAGAATGGATGATGCTGTGGCTCTGTGCCTTAGCAGCCCTGCTGCATGGTTTAAGCGGCTTTGGCTTTCCCATGATGAGTACGGCTGTTCTGTCCAGTGCATATCCGCTTAGTATCGCGGTTACGCTTGTCATTCTGCCCTGCCTGCTGCTGAATCTGATCATGCTGAATGCCGATCCTACGCATAGTCTCTTGAATAGCATTGGCTATTATATAAAACGCTATTGGCCACTAATGCTTAGTAGCCTGATCGGCAGTGTACTCGGGGTCAAACTGTTACTTTGGCTAAATGAGGCTTATTTAAAACTGTTATTAGGTCTAGTAATCATATTTTATGTCTTGGACCAGTTACGGGCACGCCCCTTACAAGTTAGTCCGCATATTTCCAGCATGCTCTGTTTTGGTTTACTGGCCGGCATTATTGGAGGTGCAACCAATGCCATGGCACCTTTTCTGATGATGTATCTGATGAGTTGCCAACTCTCTAAAACAGATATTGTCATTATCAGTAATCTCAATTTCATTGCCGGTAAACTGATCCAGCTGGTTTTACTGTTTCCAATTCTGATCACACTGGAAACCCATCAACAGCATATTCTGATCGGGATAAGCTTATTCGCCCTTGCTGGTGTCTGGATTGGAGGCAAAATACGCCATCGTTTATCTCAGCAACACTTCAAATGGATTGTCTTGGCTTTACTTTTCGGCTTGGGCCTGTATGCCTTCTGGCAAAGTACTGGATTATTGCAACAATCTGGTTATAGTATCTTTAAATAGGATATTTTTTAAGCAAAACAAAATTACAAATTTAAAGCTAATATAAAAAATGATGTAAATAAAAATCTTGCAAGGAGAGCATATGACTCAGACCAACCTAGCTACCCCGACCAATGCCATGCCCAAAGGGCTGCTTAAAGGCTGGATTCTTATTTTTGTCGCAGCCATTGTAGCCTATGGCTTATATCTTTACCTGCCCTATGACCAGAATGCCAATAAAGGACTGGCCCTTTTAGCCTTTATCGGTATCTTATGGCTGACTGAAGCCATTCATATCACGATTACAGCTTTACTCATCCCCGTGATGGCGGTATTGCTGGCCATGCCAATGGCCTCTGGTGAGGAACTGGTTCCGATTACCACACAAGCCGCTTTGGCCACTTTTGCCGATCCTGTCATTTTCCTGTTTTTTGGTGGTTTTGCGCTGGCAACGGCGTTGCATATCCAGAAACTGGACCGGAAAATTGCCATGTGGATCATCTCCATGTCCAGAGGGCATCTGGGCATTTCTGTACTGGCGATTTTTGTGGTGACGGCGCTGCTGTCCATGTGGATTTCCAATACGGCGACTGCTGCCATGATGCTGCCTTTGGCCTTGGGTCTGCTTTCACATCTGGATGTCAGCAAGGATCGTAAAACTTTTGTCTTTATCCTGCTCGGCATTGCCTATTCGGCCAGTATTGGCGGGCTGGGCACCATGGTCGGTTCCCCTCCGAATGCCATTGCCGCCAAGGCACTCGGCTATGATTTTGCCGACTGGATGAAAATCGGCTTACCGATGATGTTCATTATTCTTCCCGCCATGCTAGTCAGTTTATATCTGGTACTACGTCCAAAACTAAATCACAAAGTACAATTTGTGACCGAAGATATTCCCTGGACCGGCACCCGTATAGCCACCATGATTCTCTTTCTTTGTACTGCAATTGCCTGGATTTTCAGTAAAAAATTTACCGAAATTTTTGGTATTTCACAACCGGATACCTGGATTGCAATTTCGGCTGCCTGTATGGTGGTAATTCTGGGTACCGCAAGCTGGAAACAGATTGCAGAAAACACCGACTGGGGGGTCTTGTACCTATTTGGTGGTGGTCTGACCTTGAGTGCCATTCTGAAGGATTCAGGCAGTTCGCTGGTACTGGGTCAAACTCTGGCCAATGCCTTTGGTGATGCCTCCCCGCTGATGATTATTTTCGTAGTCGCTACTTTTATTATCTTCCTGACTGAATTTACCAGTAATACCGCTTCAGCTGCCTTGCTGGTACCAGTATTTGCCGCGATTGCGGATCAGATGGGCATGCCCAAAGAAATTCTGGTGATTGTCATTGGTATTGGTGCCTCATGTGCCTTTATGCTGCCGGTTGCTACCCCGCCAAATGCGATTGTTTTTGGAACCGGTCATATCCAGCAAAGCGAAATGATGAAAGTCGGTTTTGTGCTGAATATTATGTGTATCTTTATTATTTCACTGTTTATTTACTGGTTCTTTATTTAATCATTAAAGTTTTAAGCATCACACCATCCACAAAGCACACTCCGGTGTGCTTTGTCGTATTAATCGCCTATATGTTGAATCTTTCTCTCATCGAAAAATGATATGCATTTAACAATGATAAAGTCCCTATATTAAAAACATCAAAAAGTGGCAAATAGATATTGGACAGGATATTTCACTTAATCTCTCAACCGATCCAGAATTCCCCTTGGAAAATGACATTTAACCTCGCGCTTGCACCTCTGATCATAGCTGTAATTTTATTCCCTTATGCGCTATTTCATGAAGCCAGCTCTGGGATTTTCTCCATTTTCAAGAGCCTGTTTTCAGCGCTTTTTATTAGCTTTTTTGTCTGCCTGACTTACTGGATGATGATCTTCCCTTTCCTATTGGTGACTCACCTGCTGCTACGCCATTATCAACTGTTTAATATCATCACGATTTTAATGAGCTGCGTACTGGAAACCCTGATTCTGGCCTATATCTCGCATCCTTCAAGTGAAAATTTTAGTTCCCATTTTTTGTTTCTGCTGTGTTTTTCCCTGCCGATGGCACTATTTTACAGTTTTCTCAGCCGGCAAGCTGACCAGAGTTGATCAGGCATGCTCTGTTAAATTCCGTTTTAATCCGGTTTTAAGCTTTCATTTTAAAATGATTCAGCTCCTGATTCAGTGCGGCAATCATGTCTGCCCGACTGATAATTCCCACCAATTGCTGCTCGCTCACCACCGGAATATAGTTGAACGAACGCTCAACAAAATACGGCACCAGATCCTGAATGGGTTGTAAAGGCTGCACCGTAATTACCTTACGGGTCATAATATGTTTGACCTGATACTCCCAGCTGCTGCGCACATCGGCAGCGCGCTTGAACCATTCCACCACCTGATACATTGCCAGTGTACCGACCAGTTGTTCATCGGCATTAACGACGGGCAGGCTCATCAGGTTCATTTGCTTGAACTTGTCCAATGCGTGCTGGATATCATCATTTTCATGCAGGGTTGCTACATCCTTCGTCATAATATCTTGGCAGCTAAATTCATGCACCGCACGCGCATTGGCGCGGTTTTGTGCCTCCAGAATGATTTTTTGCAGGTCATATTCACTGATATCCAGCAACTCGGTGCGCTGATCCAGCACTTCCTGAATATCCTGTGGTTGAATCGTGACTTTCTGGGTCGGCGTCGGATCCTTGGAACGAGTATTTAGTTGAGCTTGCTGCGGATAATCCTTGCCAATCATCCGGTTAAAGACAATGGCAATTACCATCAGTAAAATTGAATTGAGTAGTACCGGATAAAATACAAAGGCATAACCGAGTTCATGCACCGGCTGGCCGCCCAGCACTGCGGTAATGGCCACGGCGCCACTCGGTGGATGCAGGGAATCTGTGGTCATCATCAGAACGATCGCCAAGGCCACAGCTACACTAAAGGCTTCGGTCGGATTAACTATGAATATAGCGCAACTCACGCCAATCACCGCAGCAATCGTATTCCCGACCAGAATATTCCAGGGCTGTGCTAGAGGACTGGCCGGCACAGCAAACAGCAATACCGAAGATGCACCCATCGGGGCAATATACCAGGCTTCAAAATCCCCCAGAATCCATAAACTCAACAAGGACGAGACGACCAAACCCAATAGTGCTCCAGCTCCGCAGAGCAGACGGTCTTTAAGTGGCAGGACTTTGAAATTCGGTTTTAAGGTATTGAGCCAGTCGAGATGGGAGTGAAACACAGTGCGCCTGATCTTATTGTTCATAGATTTTGGGCATTATAGAGCCAAGCCAGATGAAAGGCATCTGTGTTTTACATCTTTTCACCATTCGCGAATACATGCTTTTTAAAACAACCTAATGGCTCATTTCAGGTTGAATCAAAGGCTGGATTTTTAACAGTTCGACCTGACCATAATAAGTTGAAAATGCCACATCTCCGGCATCGACTCCAGTGCCGATCCGAATAAGATTTTCGACCGGAGCCAAACGGGTCGGATCAAACTGCACCCAGCCACCGTCCAAATACGCTTCAAAAATGGCATGAAAATCGGGTAGAAACTTTTCAATTTCCACATAACCGACCACCATGCGTGCCGGAATTCCCAAGGCACGGCACAGGGC
>CAUPZU010000042.1:0-8772 GCA_963516025.1 Acinetobacter lwoffii | reverse complement strand
AGCACTTGGCTACGAACTAAGGGGTCGGGAGTTCGAATCTCTCTGAGCGCACCAACTTGAACAATTAACCGCACATGTTGCGGTTTTTTTGTGCCTAAAATTTACAGAAACACCAGACATTACATGCTAAAAATAAGTCTCAGGCGAGTGAATAAAAATAAAGGCAGTCGTGATGAGAAAAATCATTGTCCAGGAGTTTTTGACCCTCGATGGCGTGATGCAGGGGCCCGGCGGCCCAGAAGAAGATATATCTGGTGGCTTTCAATATGGTGGCTGGGTGGCGCCGTATTTTAATGCGGAACCTGATCTGGCATTTGATGTCATTATGCAAAAATGGATGCAGCCCTCCGATATTCTTTTAGGGAAACATACTTTTCAGATTTTTGAATCTTACTGGCCCACACATACTGAAGACTGGCCGGGAATCAATGACGTCAATAAATATATTCTTTCTACTAGTCTGGAGCATTCCGACTGGTAAAATACCCTTTTTCTGAAAAGCATTGATGAGATAATCAATCTTAAAGCATCGGGAGAGGGGGATATTCGCGTGTATGGTAGTGCTGCAGTCGTACAGACACTTTTCAAATATGAGCTTGTGGACGAACTTCGTCTGCTGACTTTTCCAATTATACTCGGTGTTGGCAAACGCCTGTTTAGCCATGAATCAATACCCGCCGCTTTTCAATTGATAGATCATCTGGCCAGCTCAAATGGTATTGTGTTTACGCATTATCAAAGGGCAGGAGAAGTAAAGACTGGAACAATAGGCGAGTGATAAAGTGTACAAGGATGATGGTCGTTTTATATTCGAATTCTATTCTGGCTGGATACCTGGTTGAGAATACTTAAGGTTGACCCATTGCGTAGTGCTGGAATTTTTTGGAAAATCCGGCTTCTTGGTTGAATTAATTAAGTGCTTTTAGCTCTAAATCCGTAGAAGTTTTCAGCAGAAAACTATAAATTTTGATACATCGTTTAATTACTGTACATTCAGTTGTGATTTTATTAAAAAACACTTAACAATACTGAAAAAGCTCGTATAATGCACCCCATCAAGACGTCGCGCTCATAGCTCAGCTGGATAGAGCACTTGGCTACGAACTAAGGGGTCGGGAGTTCGAATCTCTCTGAGCGCACCAATCTTGATAAAAAATCTGAAAAAACCGCACATTGATGCGGTTTTTTTGTGTCTGGAATGTGTGTGAATTTTTCATATAAAAAACCAATAACTCTCTGCATCCTTCTTATCTTAATTTCTGCTGCACTTTCAGTGCATAAACGGTATTGCCACCTACCGCAGGTAAAACATCGTGATAGGGCATGCTGCGCATGGCTCTTAATAAGAATGGCGCCTGATCGTGAATCTTCATGCTGCTGGTAATTTGAAATAAGGTACCTTGTGACTGCGGTAATAAGCGCATGCCACCTTTCACAAACTTCAAGTCGCCACCATTGGCATTAAACTGGTTTTGCAGGGCATCAGGCTGGTAAAAACGCATCTTGAAATTAAACGGGATCTGAATCACGCCCAAACCCACCGACACCTTATAGTTGGCATCTATATTCTGAGTATTGACCGGATTCAGTTCGACTTTCTTGATCTGCCGAGGAAAAAGCTGCTGCGTCGCTTCAGCCGCTAACCACGGTCGCAATTTTTCGACCGGATGCGCAAAATATTGATAGGTGCTGCTAAATCTTAAATTTTCTGAGGCTTTTCCTTCTTTGACCTGATAGCTCGGTAAAATGAAACTGACCGGTTGCCCTGATTTTTGGCTGATCTGGGCAATTTTTTGTAGCTGTTGAGGGTTGAATCTCATCTGCGGAATTGGAGTTGCTAGTGCCGCTGTATGATCGGTTTCAAAGCGCTGTTGTAGTGCTTCCAGTAGAAATGCATTGGTACTCGGCGGAATGCCGAGTTTGGCTTCAGGCAGCGCATTCAGGATTTTACTGAATAAAAAGCCTTTGGGCTGATTCAGGTCGCCCCATTGGGTGACAGTCACCAGCGTTTTA
The DNA here is from genome assembly GCA_963516025.1 of Acinetobacter lwoffii. Classification (GTDB taxonomy): domain Bacteria; phylum Pseudomonadota; class Gammaproteobacteria; order Pseudomonadales; family Moraxellaceae; genus Acinetobacter; species Acinetobacter lwoffii_R. Next base: position 6,759 of record CAUPZU010000042.1, on the reverse strand, counting down.
TGCGGACCCAGTGCAAACCATTCCAGTTTTCCCGCACCATAGGGAATTGGCGCATCAATAATTAAGGTGCTGATGCTGTTTTCACCCAGATGATGCTGCATCACTACGGTTTCTTTAAAGTTCAAGACTGGAATCGGGGTCGGGATATGAACCTGATATTTAACCTGCTGAATCGAACCCTGCTGCTCCAGCACTTTGGCCGACTTTAAGGTCGGAAACAGGCCGACATAATTCGGATAATGGCGCAGCAATTTTTCGACCTGAGCTTCAGCTACCGGTAATACCACAGCCGCACTATAAAACTGTGTCTTGCTGGCTGCATTACTGTTTAAGGTGGGAAGCTGGGTTTTACTGGTTGGATGCGCATAAATCAGAATCCGCTCGCCGGTTAATTCTGCCAGTTGCTGGGCATTGCCTTGATAAGCACTCAGACTGCTTGGTATTTCGGCATTCCAGGGAATAATCTTGGCCAGTGCTGGGACAGAAACTGCCAAACAAACACCGATGAGCATGCATTGCTTTAATTCTTTCATTCAACATCCTGTTGCGTATTTTTTGTTTTAATTGCTGTTTATTTAAAACCAAATGCACGTATTTCCAAAGCAAAGTTATGTAATTGATGCGACAGGCCATAAGCGCTATGGATATTTTGGTATAGTATTGGGCAAGATTTTATTTTTGATGTGATGCTATGACTGAGTCAGCACCGACTTTATCGACCCGTTATTTTCTGACTTTAGAAGAATCTCAGGATGGTTTTGCCCTGGCGACGTTTGGTAAAAAGCAGATTTCACGTTTTCTGACGCCTCTGGTCAGTATCGGGATCATCGTCTGGGGTTTCTCGATGGGTTTTGATGGCGTCGGACGTTATTACGTGGCTTTGGGCGCATTCTTTCTGCTCCTGCAAGGTATTATGCGTTACTGGTTCCTGCCGATGATGTTTAAACGTCAGTTTGTTAAATATCAGTTTGGTAAAAGCGAACAGGGTATTGATTTGTATCAGGACTATGCGGAAATTTTTAATAATGATCGTAGTAAGTTGGTGCCATATAGCGAAGTGCAGAATTTTGCTGTCGGTAAACTCACTTATATGCTGGAATTAAAAAACCGTACCGTGGTTATTGTGCCGAAGCGTGCATTTAAGGACGGCACTGAACAGAGTATGTTCGAGCATACATTTAAAAAATAATTCAGATATCTATAAAAGGGAAGTTTTGATCATGAGCACACGTCCATCCAAAATCGTTTGCGTGGGTCGCAGTTATGCCGATCATGCCAAAGAACTCGGCAATGCGATCCCTGATCGTCCGGTATTATTTATCAAGCCACCGAGTGCCTTAAGTTCGCTTGAAGCAGGCATTGAGTGGAATCCGGAATGGGGCAATTGTCATTATGAATGTGAATTGAGTTTGCGTATTGACCGGACTTTAAGCAAAGAAAGCGATCCTGTGAAATCACTTGACGCTGTGGGTGCTGTGAGTTTAGGTCTGGACTTAACTTTGCGTGATTTACAGGATGATCTCAAGAAAAAAGGCCAGCCTTGGGAACGTGCCAAAGCCTTTGATGGTTCTTGTTTGTTGTCGGATTGGGTGCCTGTCGCCGATGTAGTCACTGACTGGAAAGATGTGCATTACACACTGCAAGTCAATGATGAGCTACGTCAAAAAGGTGATACCGCTTTATTGATATTTGATATTGCGACCTTGCTGGCTGACATCAGTCAGGTCTTTACTTTGGAAGAAGGGGATGTGGTGATGACCGGTACACCGGCAGGCGTTGCGGCATTACATTCAGGCGATCAACTGAAAATGACCCTCAAAGGGCAGGCTCAAGATTATGTCTGGACGACTTTTGTGAAATAACCAGGATTTTGAATCAAAGGAGCCAATGGGCTCCTTTTTCATATGCATCATTTTATTCATTAACAGTATAACGCTTGCGAAACTGATCTGGGGTGCTTCCCATCCAGCGTTTAAACATGCTGATAAATGCCGAGGCATTGGCATAGCCCAGATCAAAGGCAATGCTCTCGACACTATGCGCTGCATTTAATAAAGACATGGCCTGCATCACTTTCAGGCGTTGCCGCCATTCATGCAGTGACATTCCCAGTTCTTTCTGGCTATATCGCGCTAGCGTCCGCTCGGTTAAATTGACGCGTTCTGCCAGTTGCTGCAGCGAGCTCTGATCTGCCGGATGCTGATGTAAATAATCTAAAATCTGTTTCAGCAGTACATGTTCTGAATGCGGTAAATAACTGCTGACCAGTTGAGCTTGCTGCAGCTGATCGAGCAGCACCTGTAGCAGACGCTGATATTCAACTGAATTCTCGAGTGCTGGATGGTCTTGCTGATGCAGTTGTTTCAGGTGGGTGAATAAAGCGGTGACCAGAGGTGCACTGAGCAGGATGCCGGGTTGGGTGGGCAGTTGGCTGCATAGTGATTCATGCACATACAGGGTGCCATGAGAAACTGCGGTACGGTTCAGACCACGATGTTCTAAATTTGGCGGGAGCCAGATGCCGTGAGGTGAAGGTGTCACATAATTTATATGATTAATATTCACTTCCATCACGCCATGAAAAGCATAGACAAATTCTCCCCAGGCATGGCCATGCAGCGGATAAACAGATTGCGCAGGATCCTCCCTAAAGCTGATCCACAGAGGTGCTTGAATCAGATCATGGGTCGGAAGTTGCTTGAGCGAAGCTGAATCTGCTTGGATTTTTTTATGCATCACCGAAATTGCCTGAATAACACCATCATTTGTCTGTTTTGAAGTATATCTTTTATTTCTGACACTTTTATAGTGTACCTTCCAAATGAGCAACAGGACCATATGTGAGCCAGCGTCAGGCATTAGATGCCAAAGCATCTGCCATCATGTTTGTATTGTGTATGTTGTGGGGTTTACAACAGGTGGTACTGAAGTGGGCCGCGAATGATATTTCAGCCTTGATGCAAATTGCCTTGCGTTCAGCCTTGTCTGCGCTGATGGTTTATCCCTTGATTCAGCAAAGCGTACGCCGTCAACTGTGGAATGCACGCTATTTACCTGCAGGATTGCTGGTCGGTGTGTTGTTTGCAACCGAATTCTATCTGATTGGTGAGGCACTGCGTTATACCTCAGCCTCGCATACGATTGTTTTACTCTATACCGCACCGATTTTTGTGGCTTTGGGTTTGCACTGGAAATTGCCGGCAGAGCGTTTGTCTGCTGTGCAATGGGGCGGAATATTTCTCGCCTTTAGCGGAATTGTAGTCAGTTTTCTGTTACGTCCACAAACGGGGTCAGGTCTACAGACTGATGCCTTGTGGGGAGATTTTCTGGCCTTGCTTGGCGGCGTATTCTGGGCAGCCACCACAGTCAGTGTACGTCTGAGCCGGCTGGCTGAAGCACCTGCAACCCAGACTTTGTTCTATCAATTATTGATGGGTGGAATCCTGTTATTGCCTCTGGCTGTTCTGACTGGGCAAGCAGCTATTCAATGGACGGTGTTGTCTATTTCCAGTCTGATTTTTCATACCGTACTGATTTCCTTTGCCAGTTATCTGATCTGGTTCTGGATGTTGAAACATTATCTGGCATCACGGTTGGGGGTATTTTCCTTTTTGACCCCTGTATTCGGGATGCTGTTCGGGGTGCTGATTCTGGATGAACACATCGAAATCAATTTTATTATCGGCACCTGTATGGTGATGTTGGGCGTGATTCTGGTGAGTTTACAGGGATGGCTGAAAAAACCGAATATCAATAAAACTATTCAAGAGCAAGTATGAAAAACTGGTCTGTAAATTTAGCGACCTGGATTGGTCTGTCTTCTATTCTGATCTGGGCCAGTCTGGTCGCCGTAGTGAAACTGATTACTGAATCTACAAGTGCAGTGCAGGGGATTGCTTTAATTTATAGTTTTAGCAGTCTGGCGATTTTGGCATTCACGGGTTTCCCAAAAATCAAGCAAATGTCCAAGCGCTATCTGTTCGGTTGTGGCGCTTTATTTGTGGCTTATGAGATTCTATTTCTGGTTGCCGTGGCATGGTCGGATAATCGTGAACAAGTGATGCTGATTGCCATGATCAATTATCTGTGGCCACCCTTGATGATTGTTTTTTCGATTTTTGCCCGGCAGTTGCAGGCTCGCCTCTGGGTGATTCCAGGCTTTCTGCTCGCTGTGATGGGACTGATGCTGGTGGTCAATCCAGAAATCACTAATCTGCCGAAGTTTATGCAGGCTTTAGCTGAAAATCCTTGGGCCTATGGCTTTGCCTTTCTCGGCGCTTTGTTATGGCCTTGCTATTGCGTTCTGACCAGAACCTACGGCCGCGGACAAAATGGTGTACCGATTTTCTTTTTGGTCGCTGTAATCAGCTTATGGCTCTTACATTTAGGATTAAATGAACCTTTTATCATGCCCACATTCAAGCTATGGCTGGGAATTACGGTGGTAGGCAGTCTGATTGGTATCGCCTATAGTAACTGGAATCAGAGCATGCAATTCGGCAATATCAAGGTGCTGATTTTAGCCACCTATTTTATGCCGATTTTTTCTTCAGTCATGTCGATGCTGATTCTGGATGTCAGGCCCGAACTCAGTTTCTGGATCGGGACAGCCTTGGTAAGCGTAGGTGCGATTGTTTGCTGGAAATCTACCGCTATCAGTTAAAAAAAATCCTCTCAAGCGAGAGGATTTTTTTATTTATGTCGGAACAGTTCGGATAATGGAAAATTGAGTTTTTCTTCCAGATATTGATCGGTTTCCTGTAATCTAGGTGAGAAATTTTGCATCCAGATATCATCAGTTTGGGCATTGGTGAGATGGTTTTTGCGTGGCAGTGGATAGGGTAATTGCAGATAAAAATTCCAGAAGCTGACCTGATCCAGATCACGAACCAGCACATATTCATTTTCATCGGTACGTTTGATCAAATTCTGCTTTTCAAACATGGCGACATAGCTCGGCCAGCGTCCAATTTCATCCCGGCCTAAGACCTCAAGTGCTTGGGCTTCACTGATGCTTTCACCAGTTTTCTGCTTTTTATAAAATAATTCTAACAGATCCAGCAGCATGACGATGGGATGGCGTTTATTGTCCTGCCCAGATTCAAACGCCGTCAGGGCATAGCTGATTTCAACCCCCAATAACACAATAATCCACGACAGATAAATCCAGAGCAGGAAAATCGGCACGGCGGCGAAGGCACCATAGACGATCTCATAGCTGGTAAAGTTTGACATGATATAGCCAAACAGATTTTTCAGCAGCTCAAACACCACGGCACTAAATAGACCGGCAATAAAGGCAGATTTAAGCGGTACACTGCGATTCGGGATGGTCCAGTTCAAAATGAAAAATCCGAGTACAGTCAAAGAAAAGGAAATCGCCCAGAGGACAAAAGCGCCATCAAGCTCATAACCGGCAAAGTTATTGCTGAGAATGCTCATGGATGCCACGGTCGAAGAAATCACAAATGCACTGCCGAGTAAAATCGGCCCGAGCGAAATGATGGTCCAGTAACGCATAAAGCCCATAATTCCGCCCCGCGTTTCAGTCACGCGCCAAATGCGGTTAAACACCGTTTCGATACTGCTGAGCATCAATACTGTCGTCACAAACAAGAACAGAATACCAATGATGGTGAGATTGCTGGATTTATCGGTAAAGGCATTCAGGGCCTTATCAAAGGCAATTGTAGTTTTGGGTAAAAAATTACTATAGATCAGTTGTTGCAATTGCTGCCGCGCAGGTTCCAGCGCTTTAATGGAAGAGATAATTACCAGAAAAACCGTCAGCATCGGCACCACCGCAAACAGGGTAGTGTAGGTCAGGGAACCTGCCTGTTCGCGACAGCGGTCTGCTTCAAAGCGTCGAAGTACAAATAAAACAAATTGAAACCAGTGTTTTTCATAGAAAGGTAATTTCTTTAAATACTTAACAATCATCTGCATCCAATCTCAATTTTTTTAATCATCATGAATTTTCACCATCAGCTTAACCAAAAAACTTGCAAAGTATCGTATAGTTTTATTTTTTTAAGTAATGACTAAGAACCATGATGCAACCTTATGTCCTTGTTTTATATTACAGCAAATATGGCTCAACCAAAGAAATGGCGCATTTAATTGCCAATGGAATTGAAGCGACAGGCGTGGCAGTAAAAATCAGGACAGTTCCAAATATATCCAGCATGGTAAAAGTCGCTGAACCGAGTATTCCGGCAGAAGGGGATATTTACTGTACTCTGGACGATCTGGCGCAGTGTGCCGGCCTGGCGCTCGGTTCACCGACCCGTTTTGGTAACATGGCTTCTGAAATGAAATATTTTTGGGATCAGACTACGAGTCTGTGGCTGAATGGAGCGCTACACGGTAAACCGGCTTGCGTGTTTACGGCATCAGGTTCCATGCATGGCGGACAGGAAAGTACTTTACTCACCATGCTGCCACCATTATTTCACCACGGCATGATGATCATGGGGCTCTGCAATGCAACACCGGCACTCTCGAATACCAAAACTGGCGGCACACCTTATGGTGCTAGTCATGTCAGCGGCCCACGGCATGATCAGGGCCTGAGTCAGGATGAAAAAATTCTGTGTGAAGTACAAGGCAAGCGTTTAGGTGAAGTGGTACTGAAACTCAATCGAGTCTGAAAAACACTCACAGGAAATGAAGGATGGACTTCATTTCCTGAACTTTATTAGGCTTCTTTTTGATCTTTTTGATCTTTTTGATCTTTTTGATCTTTTTGATCTTTTTGAT
>CAUPZU010000041.1:0-12352 GCA_963516025.1 Acinetobacter lwoffii | reverse complement strand
CCTTCACGACGTGGAGCTGGACGATCACCGAAGTCACGACGTGGACGATCTTCGCCAAATGCCGGACGTTCGCCACGAGGTTTGTCATCGAAGCTACGACGTGGACGATCATCACCGCCTTCACGACGTTTGAAGTTGCTTTCGCCTTCAAAACGACGACCGCCACCGAAACCACCACGACCGCCATCACGACGACCACCATCACGGCCACGACCGCGACCAGCGCCATCACGGCTACCACGTGCAGGAGGTGGAGATGGCTCAAGACCTTCAATTTCAGATACGTTTAGACGCGCATCAAGGAAGTCTTCTAAAGCACGGATTTTACCGCGTTCACGGTAAGTCGCCAAAGTAATGGCTTTACCAGTACGACCCGCACGACCTGTACGACCGATACGGTGTACATAGTCTTCATTCTTCATTGGAAGACCGAAGTTGATGACGTGTGAAATAGTTGGTACGTCAAGACCACGCGCTGCAACGTCAGTTGCAACCAAGATCTTCGCACGACCTTCACGGATGCTGCGTAAACGACGGTTACGAACAGTTTGTGGCATAGCACCGTGAAGCGCTACAACTGATAGACCTGCTTCAGCAAGTTCTTCAGCCAACATATCTGTGTCTTCTTGAGTTGACGCAAATACAACTGCTTGATCAACGTCTTCTTCGTTCAACCAGTGAGTAAGAAGTTTTTTCTTGTGCTCGAAACCGTCAGTCCAATGCAAAGTCTGAGTAATATCAGTATTTGTAGAGTGACCAGTTTCGATCGAAATACGCATTGGATCATTCATCATGCGTTCTGCAAGTGTAATGATACGTGGTGCAAAAGTCGCAGAGAACATAAGAGTTTGTTTGCGGTTTGCAGCCAACTCACCAATTGCTTCTAAGTCTTCAGAGAAGCCCAGGTCAAGCATACGGTCAGCTTCATCGACGATTAACGCGTCAACTTTATCCAATTTGATTTGACGACGATTCACCAAGTCAAGTAGACGACCTGGAGTTGCAACAACAACTTGTGCGCCTTTTAACTGTTGAATTTGCTTACCAAAAGGCATGCCGCCCATGATTGCCGCAATACGCACGCCTTTCATGTGACGTACAAATGCAATTGCATCTTGACATACCTGTTGTGCCAATTCACGAGTCGGTGAAATCACCAAAATATTCGGTTGAGTAACCGCTTTCATACGGTCTTTAAACGGTACTAATGTATCTTGGTTTGCCAACGCATTTAACGTAGGAAGTAAGAATGCAGCAGTTTTACCAGAACCTGTTTGGCTTGACACAAGAAGGTCTTTGCCTTCAAGCGCAGCTGGAATCGCTTGTTCTTGTACAGGAGTAGGAGTAGTAAAGCCTAAAGCGTCGAGAGCCTGGGTTAGAGATTCGTCGAGGGAAAAATCAGCAAAAGTTTTGCTCATAGAGAGTATTCACCCTGAAGTGGGTGCTCCATTTAATAAATAACAATTATGGACATCGGCAAAAAGCGGCACAGCAAATAATGCTGAAAATATTAGGATTCAGCAGCGATCCGAGTAACGACGATGTGGATATAACGCACGCATGATTACGGCCGCAAACCTGAAGGAATCGCTTAAGCGATTGGGGCGCGAAGGATATGTCCTCTCTATGGACAGCACGCGCATACAATGATTAGAAGATAGTGTTCAGGTAAAGAACAGAAATTAAGTGCGTGGCGGAATTATAGCAGAATATTCCACGATGTCATTAAGTTTTAAAACTAATTTTCCTTATTCATAATTTATCTATATATTTCTAATACTTAAAATATAATAAAAAATGTAACAGGTGGTATAAAAAGTCACTTTTCGCCAATTCACCTGATATTTCCAGTATTCAAGCAAAGATCAACAACTTTATATCAGTAACTGGTGACCTAGATTCCCATGCATAAAAAAGGCATCCCGAAGGACGCCTTTTCTCAATATTAGATCTGATTCATCTAAACCCGATTATTTTGCTGCTTCGCCCCAAGCAGGAACAACTGCTTGCATTAAAGGCTTAAGCATTTTCATTGAACAAGCCAAAACTTGACCATTTTCCATAGAGTCGCTACCACCACGTGCATCAACTACAGTACCGCCTGCTTCTTTTACGATCAATTCGCCAGCTGCGATATCCCAAGGCTTTAAACCAAGTTCGAAATAACCATCGAAACGACCTGCAGCAACATAGGCCAAATCCAATGCTGCAGAACCTGAACGACGATATTGCGCGCCAGCTTCAGTTACGTTTAACAGGGTTTGAAAATGGTTCTTGGCATAAGACACAACTTCGCCATTACGCTTGGCACGATAAGCGTGACCAACAGCCATAAAGGTATTTTCCAGGCTGTCTTTAACATTCACACGAATACGGCGCTGGTTCATCATGGCACCACGACCACGACTCGCAGAGAATAGCTCATCTTTCACCGGGTCATAAATCACCCCGTGTTGAGTAATGCCTTTGTGCTGAACTGCGATAGAGATACAGAAATGCGGGAAACCGTTAATGAAGTTTAAAGTACCATCTAGCGGATCGATCACCCAACACCAATCGGCGTCATGACCTTTACCTTCCTGATAGCCAAACTCTTCACCAAGGAAACTGTGATTTTTATAGCTTTTACGTAGGGTATCGATGGTCAACTGTTCCAAATAACGATCTACACGCGTTACCGGACCATCAATTCCTTTTTCTTCGACTTGTAGATCGAGTTTATGACGATTCTGATGCGCTTTTAAAAGCTCTTGACCAACTAACTGAGCCGCACGCGCAGCCATCACCACCATAGGTTCCATTGAACACCCACTACAAATTTGAAGACACTGATAAAGAATAATGCATAAAAGCCCCGATATCTTAGCAAATATCAGGGCTTTTTTGGGAAAAATGTGTCTAAAATTTTTAAGATATTATGACAAGACGCTTTGCCCCAGGCTGGACCAAGCCTGATTGATCGATTTTTCAATGCCTTGCGCATCCAGACCCGCTTGCTGCAACATCTGTGCATGGGTCGCTTGCGCCATAAACGTATCATCCAGACCCAGATTCAACATCGGTTTGACAATCTGTGCTTCTGCCAGATATTCATTCACGGCACTACCTGCACCGCCCATCACTGCATGTTCTTCCACCGTGACAAACAGACTGGTGCTTAAAGCGAGATCATCGAGCATTTGAGTATCCAGTGGTTTGACAAAACGCATGTTAACCACACGCACGCCAATCTCATGTTTCACGGCAAATGCTTCAGCAGCGTCGACTGCAGCCTGTACCCGGCTACCAAATGCCAGTACAGAAATATATTCATCATACTGCCCATTAAAGCTGGCCACAATTTCCGCCTGACCGATCGGAATCTCGATCATCTTTTGCTGGATATCGACGCCCAGTCCATTGCCACGCGGATAACGTACCGCTGCCGGCCCTGGATACAAATACGCTGTATGCAGCATTTGACGGCATTCATTTTCGTCTTTCGGCGCCATGATCACGATATTCGGGATAGTACGCATATAGGCATAGTCATAAGCACCGGCATGCGTCGGGCCATCTTCACCAACCAGACCGGCACGATCAATACCGAAAGTAACATCCAGATTCTGCAAAGCCACGTCATGTACCAGTTGATCATAACCGCGTTGCAGGAAAGTCGAGTAAATTGCAACCACCGGCTTCAAGCCTTCACAAGCCATACCGGCAGCCAAGGTAACCGCATGCTGTTCGGCAATCGCGACATCAAAGAAACGTTCTGGATATTCTTTGGCAAATTTAACCATGCCTGAGCCTTCGCACATCGCAGGTGTGATTGCGAGCAAACGGGCATCTTGTGCCGCTTCATCGCAAAGCCATTGTCCAAATACATCCGAATATTTCGGTGCAGTATTGCTGGCGGCAACGGCGTTGATTTTGCTAATCGCGTGATATTTGATTTGATCGGATTCTGCCGGAGCAAAGCCTTTGCCTTTTTTAGTATAGATATGAATCAGGCGTGGGCCTTTACGCTTTTTCAGCGCATTAAAGACATGCACCAGCTGTTTGACATCATGACCATCGTACGGGCCAAAATAGTCAAAGCCAATGGCTTGGAATAAGTTATCTGCAGCATCGGTCGCTGCACTGTGCAAACGCGAGTTATACAACCATTCTGGATGTGGCTGTACATATGCCTCACCCTGCTCGGTAACATTAACGAACTCACCGCGCTCCCAAATGGCAGCCAGATGTTTGGCAAAACCACCGGTACTGCAAGAAATCGACATATCATTGTCGTTCAGCACCACCATCAGATCAGCACTGTGTGCCACGGCATCATTCAAGGCTTCAAAAGCCATACCTGCCGTCATGGCGCCATCGCCAATAATTGACACAACTTCACACGGATTATTCTGATAACGACGTGCAAGCGCCATACCTAGGCCAGCAGAAATTGCCGTCGAAGAATGCCCTACCCCAAAAGTATCAAACTCAGATTCTTCACGAGCCGGGAACGCTGCCAGACCGTCTTTGGCACGAATGGTGGTGAGCTGTTCACGACGACCAGTCAACACTTTATGCGGATAGGCCTGATGACCTACATCCCAGATCAGGCGATCATGTGGCGTATTAAAGCAATAGTGTAAGGCCACGGTGAGCTCAATTACACCGAGGTTGGCACCAAAATGTCCGCCACTTTGCCCGGCAGCATACAAAATGAATTGACGTAACTCATCCGCCACTTGTTCCAGCTGGCTTTGCTCGAGTGCACGCAGTTGCTCAGGATGATTGATCGCATCAAGCAACGGTGTTACAGGGCGTTGAGTTGGGATTTCTGTATACAGCATATTATGGCAAAGCCTTCTAAAGCCTGGCAAATCTAAAGCTAGGTCAATGGGGAGTACCCGATCATATAGCTGAATTGTAGCAGCTTCAATTCAGCTACGCTTCTAGCGATGCAATATTAAACAATGATCTCGTCGGGGTGAAAAAATTGCAGCCTACGATTATCCTGAATAATCTTACTATTTATCAACTATTATCGTTCGCTTTCTACAAAAAAGAAAATCTATTGCAGAATTTCGACTTTGCAATTCTACCAATGTTCAATCATTACGCTATACTTTAGCCAATTTCAGGATTTAACGGGTTCAGCTGTGCCAATCGAATTTGTCGCAACGTCAAGATTACCTACCGCTCACGGTGAATTTAAAATTACTGTATTTCAAGACCCTGAGACTGGCGAAGAACATGTCGCACTTTCCAAAGGACTTGAAGAAATATCAGACGAGCCTGTAGTGGTGCGTGTGCATTCTGAATGTTTAACCGGTGATGCCTTTGCTTCGCTCAAATGCGACTGTGGCCCGCAATTGCAAGCGACTTTAAAACTGATCAATGAATTGGGCCGCGGAGTCATTCTGTATTTGCGTCAGGAAGGTCGTGGCATTGGCCTGACCAATAAAATTCGCGCTTATGCTCTGCAAGATCAGGGACATGACACCGTAGATGCCAATTTAATGCTGAACCTGCCCGCAGATGCACGCCAGTATGATATGTGCAGCATCATGCTGGATCATTTACAGGTGAAAGCAGTACGCCTGGTGACCAATAACCCTTCTAAAATTGAGGCTTTAAAAGCCCAGGGAATTAACGTGATCGATCGTGTGCCTTTGACTGTGGGTTTAAACCCTTTTAATGAACAATATCTCAAGACCAAGCACGAACGCATGGCACATCTTTATAAAAAGGATGATTTTTAATATTTTTAAAACCCTGTCCTACCTTATTTTAACTTAACCACTCCAAACCTCCCTTTCTTGCGCTTCGACTTAAAGCAATGCTTAAATCTTGCTCGGGGAGGTTTTCCCTATCTTTCTTAAAAATGGGGTTAGGGGAAGATTAAATCGTCATCGAGAAAATCCGGTTCTCCGGTATGCGTCGCTTTAAACGTAAATCAAAAGCCATACAAATATTGCGTACAAATGGTTTCCCTTTCTCCAGAATCGTGACTGACGAGTCTGAAAATTGAATCAAACCATCCTGTGCCATTTCGTCAAGCTGTTCCAAAACCTCATCAATTTCAGGGAAAAGCATCTCGGAATTTTCCCATGAGGTGCTAAAGCTGCACATCAAATTTAGAATATGTTGCCGAATGATCAGATCTTCCTGATTTAAGACATGTCCTTTAAATACCGGAATTTCATTGCGCGTCAGGCATTCATAATATTCTTCAATGGTTTTCACATTCTGCGCAAAGCTGTACCAGCTATCACTGATTGAAGAAATGCCTAGCCCAATCATCACCTGGGTTTTAGAGGCGGTGTATCCCATAAAGTTGCGGTGCAATGTTCCCGCTTGAAAGGACTGGTACATCGCATCTTTCTCTAAGGCAAAATGATCCATACCGATTTCATGATAGCCATGTGCCAGAAGTTTCTTTTTACCCGCTTCATAGCATTCCCGTTTGATCGCATCTTTGGGCACATCGGCATCTTTAAAACCGCGCTGACCATTACCTTTAATCCAGGGCACATGTGCATAGCTATATAAAGCCAGACGGTCCGGCAAGAGCGAATTGGTTTGTTCAATAGTATTTAAAACATCATCCAGACTCTGAAATGGCAGACCAAAGACCAGATCATGGGAAATCGATTCATAGCCAATTTCTCGCGCCCATTCGGTCACCTGTTTAACATTTTCATACGGCTGAATCCGGTGAATCGCCTTTTGCACGGTTTCGTTATAATCCTGCACACCATAACTGACCCGACGAAAACCCAGGTCATACAATCCCTGCAAATGTTCACGCGTAGTATTATTGGGATGACCTTCGAAACTGAATTCATACTCAGGCGCTACGTCTGCTTTGGCCAGAATGCCTTGAATTAGTTGAGCCAGATGTGCCATTGAAAAAAAGGTCGGCGTTCCTCCACCAAAATGAATCTCTTTAATGATGGGCTTTTCTTGTAATAACTCGCAATATAGACCCCATTCTTTCAGCAGTGCCTGAATATAAGGTTGTTCGACTTCATGGCGTTTGGTCACGCGCTTATGACACCCGCAGAAGGTACACAGGCTTTCGCAAAATGGCAGGTGGATATACAAGCTAATGCCTTCGCTTTGATTGGATTCATCAAAAGACTTTTTTAGCGTTTGCTTCCATTGTTCCAGCGAGAAATTCTGCTCTTCCCAATACGGAACAGTGGGATAACTGGTATAGCGTGGCCCGGGAACATTGTATTTTTGAATCAGGGAATTGACCTGTACCGACATGAGACCCACCTATTACCGTCGAGAAATGCTCAAGCCAATGAGCGCTTGTGAGTTATTGTGCTGAGCTTGAAAAAAGAATTCAACCTAGCCATTTAGTCGGATTTAATGATGCATTCTGCTTATGAATAGTGGAATGTAATGTCTGGGCTGATGAATTGCATCACCAAATTAGACCTTAATCTTTGACTGATTTTATGCTTTGATGTCGTTAGTTTTTTATTTCCCTACGAGGGCTCTGATGCAGCATCCTACATCTACGGATATTCAACACGTTCGTGAATTTCTCCTCGACTTGCAGGCACGGATTTGTGCAGCATTAGAACAGCAGGAACGTGCTGGCGGCGGTACGGCCGAATTTATCATCGATGACTGGGAGCGTCCAGAAGGTGGTGGTGGCCGTTCACGTGTTTTGCAAAATGGTACGGTGATTGAAAAAGGTGGGGTAATGTTCTCCCACATCAACATTTCCAAGCTACCTGCTTCTGCGACCGAACGCCATCCCAATATTGCCGGTGCCAAAGCGCAAGCGATGGGGGTATCACTGGTCATCCATCCAAAAAACCCGAATATACCGACTTCGCATGCCAACGTGCGTTTATTTGTGGCTGAAAAAGAAGGCCAAGATCCGATTTGGTGGTTTGGTGGCGGTTTTGACCTGACCCCGTTTTATCCGAATGATGAAGATGTACTGTCTTGGCATCAAACGGCGCATGATCTATGTGCGCCATTCGGCGAAGATGTTTATCCTGAACATAAACAATGGTGTGATGATTATTTTTATCTGAAACATCGTGATGAACAGCGTGGCGTTGGCGGCTTGTTTTTTGACGACCTGAATCAATGGGATTTTGAAACCTGTTTCCAGTATATGCAGGCTGTAGGCAATGGATATCTAGAAGCCATTCTGCCGATTTTCCAGCGCAATCAGGATAAGCCTTATACCGAAGCACAACGCGAGTTTCAGTTATACCGTCGCGGCCGTTATGTGGAATACAATCTGGTTTATGACCGCGGCACCCTGTTTGGCTTGCAGACTGGTGGCCGGATTGAATCGATTCTGGTCAGCCTGCCCCCGCTTACCGGATGGTCATATCGCCCTGAATGGGATGAGGGCTCACCGGAAAAACGTTTAACAGATTACTACCTGAAACCACATAACTGGTTAACAGAATTAAAATCCAACGCAATGAAATGATACAAACGGCCCTCAAATAGAGGGCTGTTTTAATAGATATATCCTCTATACTGCTGCATATAAATACCTGATTTGATCGCGGCACCCTATCGCTACATCGATCATATTCCATTTGATGTCTAGTGAGAATAACAATGCATAATCTTCAATTAAATCTACCTGTGTTGGCCTTTTGGCTTTTTCTGGCTCTCGCCATCAGCGCGATGAGTACCGCAATTTTGAGTCACAACCTGATTCTGGATGGCGCCGCTATTCTGGTGAGTATCCTGACTGGGTTTGGGGTTGTTCTCAGTATGGCGCTGATGTTTGCGGAACATATTATGGATATTTGCAGTTCCTAAAACCCGGATCACTTAACAGCAATTTAAAATCGCGCAGGCTTTAGTCTCTGCGCTTTTTCACGTATATTGATGGC
The DNA here is from genome assembly GCA_963516025.1 of Acinetobacter lwoffii. GTDB lineage: Bacteria > Pseudomonadota > Gammaproteobacteria > Pseudomonadales > Moraxellaceae > Acinetobacter > Acinetobacter lwoffii_R. The sequence continues at coordinate 3,491 of CAUPZU010000041.1, read as the reverse complement.
CATTTCCGCACATGGACATTGTGAAATGAGCAAACAATTTTCCGTGATTGGTAACCCGATTGAACAATCACGTTCTCCAGAATTGCATCACGCCTTTGCTGCTAAAACTGGTGTCGACCTGAGTTACACCAAGCGTCTGGCGCCACTGGATGGCTTCGTAGCCAACATTCAGGAATTCTTTAGCAATGGCGGTAGTGGCATGAATGTCACCGTACCCTTTAAAGAACAGGCTTTTGCCCACTGTCAGGTGCTGAGTGAACGGGCCAAAATTGCCAAAGCCGTGAATACGCTATGGATGGAAAATGGTGTGCTGCATGGCGACAATACCGATGGTCAGGGACTGGTTGAAGCAATTCGAGCACTAGATTGGCCACTGGAAAATACAGATATTTTAATTATTGGTGCAGGCGGTGCCACGCGTGGTGTAATCTATCCCCTAGCCCAGGCAGGTGCGAAAAAAATCGTGATCGCCAATCGTACCTTGGCACGGGCGGAACAACTGGTCGCTGATCTTCAGGATGCCGTACCTCAAGTCAAATTACAGGCGATTTCAATAGATAATTTAGCCGGTGAATTTGACTTGGTGATTAATGCCACCTCTGCGAGTCTCAGTGGTGATGCTTTAGTTTTACCAGAGACGTTACAGTTTAAACGGGCCTATGAAATGGCCTATGGCAAACCTTCTTCCTTTCTGGATCAAGCCAAGGCACGCGGTGTACCGACATCTGAAGGTTTTGGCATGCTGGTCGGTCAAGCAATTGAATCTTTTTACATCTGGAATGGTATCAAACCGGATTTAAAAGAGTTTCTTTAAAACCCCTATCTCTCTAATGAGTTCAGTTCGGGTTGCAACTGCAACCCTTTACTTCCCTCCTACTACTTTTTATAAGCTGAAAAACCATGGATTGGTTTTAATGACATTTTAAAATGAGTTATTTTGCCACCTGAATCCGAGCACAATTCATACAAAAATATACTGGACAAATCACCTTTTAACTCATTAAATTCCATTGATATAACAAGTTTTTAATCTTCCTGTAATGTAAACACCTAATGATGAAATTCGATGATTTCATTCATTAGCCTTAAAAATCGATTCGCTTTTCTGACATTTTTATTCACTGAATTCATCAATGTTTTTTTATCCCGAATGTGAATAATCAAAGAATCGATACAGATAATCCAAAACTAATTTCAATCAGGATTAAACGCATGCCAGCATATAAAGCCCCTTTACACGACATTCGCTTCCTTATGAATGAAGTGCTTGACTACCCTGCGCACTACCAGAATTTGTCGAATGGTGAATATGCCGATGCCGACACGGTAGATATGATCTTAGAAGGCGCTGCAGATTTCTGTGAAAATGTACTGTCGCCGTTGAATCAAAGCGGTGATGAAGAAGGCTGTCATTTTGAAAATGGCGAAGTAAAAACACCGAAAGGCTTTAAAGAAGCTTACGACCAGTTCGTACAAGGTGGCTGGCAAGGTCTGTCTTATCCTGAAGAATTTGGTGGCCAAAACCTGCCAATGTCTTTAAACCTGATCAAATCGGAAATGATGGGGACTGCAAACTGGTCATTCCAGATGTATCCGGGTTTAAGTGTGGGTTGTATCAACACTATCATGCAATATGGTACCGATGAGCAGAAAAACACGTATCTGCCTCACTTAGTTGCAGGAACTTGGGCGGGCACCATGTGTCTGACTGAGCCGCAATGTGGTACTGACTTGGGTCAAGTTAAGACCAAAGCAGAGCCGAAAGAAGATGGCAGCTATGCCATTTCAGGCACCAAAATCTTTATTTCCGCAGGTGAGCACGACCTGACTGAAAATATCGTACATATCGTACTGGCACGCCTTCCAGATGCGCCGCAAGGTACCAAAGGGATTTCTTTGTTTATCGTACCGAAATTTATTGCTGCTGCAGATGGCGGGATCGGCGAGCGTAATCCAGTGAACTGCGGTTCGATTGAACACAAAATGGGGATTCGCGCTTCAGCAACGGCTGTACTGAATTTTGACAATGCGACTGGCTACCTGATTGGCGAACCGAATAAAGGCTTGCACGCTATGTTCACCTTTATGAACACGGCGCGTATTGGTACTGCGATTCAGGGTATTTGTCATGCTGAATTGTCATTCCAGGGTGCTTTACCGTATGCCAAAGAGCGTATGTCAATGCGCGCCCTGTCTGGCAAAAAAGATCCGGAAAAAGTAGCGGATGCGATCATTCACCATGCTGATGTCCGCCGTATGCTATTGACGCAAAAAGCCATTGCTGAAGGTGGCCGTGCCATGATTTATCATGCAGCAAAAATTGCCGACAACATGAATGATGCTTTGCTGCGTGGCGATACTGCAGCATTTGAACAGCATGATGACCATCTTGGGTTCTATACTCCAATCCTGAAAGGCTTCCTGACCGAAATGGGTTATGAGGCATCAAATCACGGTATGCAAGTCTTCGGTGGACATGGCTATATCAAAGAATGGGGCATGGAACAGATCGTACGTGACTCACGTATCTCTACCTTGTACGAAGGTACTACAGGCGTTCAGGCACTGGATCTGATTGGCCGTAAAGTGCTGTTGACGTCAAAAGGTAAAGTGATTCGTGATTACACTGCTGAAATCCTGAAATTCTGCGGTCAGCATGCACGCAATAAATATATGCGCCGCTTTGCCTGGGATTTGACCAAGCTATGTGCACAGTGGAATGCGTTAACCGTGCGTATCATGCTGGCAGCACGTAAGGACCGCGACATCGTGTCTTCTGCGTCAGTCGATTTCTTGATGTTCTCCGGTTATGTAATGATGGCATACTTCTGGGCACAGCAAGCTGCAGTCGCTTCAGCCAAACTGGCATCTGGCGAAGGTGCTGAAGTACCAGAGTTCTATAAAGCAAAAATCAAAACTGCTGATTTCTACTTTGAACGTATTCTGCCACGCACCCAAGGTCATGCAGAAGCGATGGTGAATCCGTCTAAAACCATGACGGCACTCGCTCCAGAACACTTTAGCTTTGACTATTAAGTTATAAATTGAGTTAAAAAGAGCGCTTCGGCGCTCTTTTTATTGACGCAGACGCCCTTGTTTAACTTAAAAAACCTTTCTGGATAGAAAATATACAAATTTAATTTTATATTTTTCAACATCCTAATAAATTAGCCAAATAAAACGCTTGTATATCTCAAAATAAGCGGTATGATAATCCCAACTAGAAAAATTCTTGTTTTGGTTAGTCTTCTTTTAAGTATCGCAGTTTTAGTCATAAACCTTCGTATTACAGATCAAAAAGCTCCATCCTTTTTATTTTTCAAAGTTACAGTTAGTCATCTGAAATTTTGGCTATAAATTCATACGATTCAATAGGTTATATTATGTCTAATACAGTTAACGGTACAGTAAAATGGTTCAACGAAACTAAAGGTTTTGGTTTCATTCAACAAGAATCAGGTCCAGACGTTTTTGCTCATTTCAGCGAAATC
>CAUPZU010000040.1:0-12643 GCA_963516025.1 Acinetobacter lwoffii | reverse complement strand
TCATATTTCATGGGGCTAGTATAAACAATTTTTTACTTTCGCAAGAGATCTATTATTAACTAAATATATTTGATAATTATTATATTGATTTTACATTTAACCTATTTTATATCAATATGCTAAGCGAAAGTTTTCCTGGCCTTCATAATTTTTAATATAAAGTATTTTATTTAATTTAGGTGCTTATAATTTTTTATAAAGTCTTCATACACTTAATTTAAAAATACTTTCTTAATTTTAACGTCTCTAATAAAACGTACATTTTGTACCACTCAATATAACTTTTACCTGCTCTCAGTAATGTTTTGAACCAATCTGTAAGCAGACACACGCGATAAAAAAATCAGTGATAAGTTAAATAATTCGAATAGATACACGCTTGTTATAACTTGATGCAATTGGGTTTTGAACAGGCAAAACTTATAATTGAAAAAGGGAAAATCATGGCTTATCAATCTATTAATCCATTTACCAATCAAAAATTGAAAGACTACCCATCCCATAACGATCAAGATATTCAAAATGCCCTCGATACTGCAGAACAAATCCTAAAGTCAGACTGGTCACAACAGGTCGATACCCGTATTGAAGTACTGCGAAAATTAGCCAGCAGTATGCGAGAGCAAAAGTCTGAACTGGCTAAGCTCATGACGCTGGATATGGGGAAACTGATCAAGCAGAGTGAAGGTGAAATCGAAACCTGTGCCAAAATCGCAGAATACTATGCTGATCATGCCAAAGAATTTTTAGCGCCCGTGTCCTATGAAACGGAACTGGGTGAAGCCTGGGTTGAGCATCATCCACTGGGTATTATCATGGCGGTTGAACCGTGGAATTTCCCATTTTATCAACTGATGCGGGTCTTTGCGCCGAACTGTGCCATTGGTAATCCGGTTCTGGCAAAACATGCTGGTATTGTGCCGCAATGTGCGGAAGCTTTTGAACAACTGATCTTGGATGCAGGCGCACCCAAAGGTGTCTGGACCAATCTGTTTATCAGCAGTGATCAGGTCGCTGAAGTAATTGCAGACAAGCGCGTGCGTGGTGTGGCACTCACAGGTTCAGAAGGTGCGGGCAGCGCAGTCGCTGAACAAGCGGGCAAACATCTTAAAAAATCCACACTGGAATTGGGTGGCAATGATGTATTCATCGTACTGGATGATGCAGATCTGGAACGCGCGATTAAATTAGGCTGTCAGGCGCGGGTTAATAATGCCGGGCAGGTGTGTACGGCGGCGAAGCGATTTATTCTGCATGAAAAAATTGCCGAACAATTCAAGGCCGGCATGCTGAAAGCTTTAGAACAGTTAAAACTGGGTGATCCGCTCGATCCTGAAACCACTTTAGGACCGCTGTCTTCAAAAGACGCACTGGAAAAACTCAGCAAGCAGGTCGAAAAGGCCGTAGCACAAGGTGCAAATGTGGTCACTGGCGGTAAGGCTGTAGAACATCAAGGCAATTTCTATGCGCCAACCATTCTGGAAAATATTACGCGTGAAAATGAAGCCTGGTATGAAGAATTCTTTGGCCCGGTGGCGCAAATCTATGTAGCGAAGGATGATGATGAAATTGTCGAAATTGCCAATGATTCCAATTATGGTCTGGGGGGTGTTATACATTCACAGGATATCGAACGCGCTAAAAAACTGGCATCACGGGTGGAAACTGGCATGATTTGGATTAACTGGTTTACTGACACCACGCCTGAGTTACCATTTGGTGGAATTAAAAATTCCGGTTATGGACATGAACTGTCGATTGATGGTTTTAGGGAATTTGTGCAGAAAAAACTGGTCGTCGTTAAAAGCCCGAAAAAATAATACGATTTGATGTCAAAGAAGCCACTATTCAGTGGCTTCTTTGTCTGGATATTCTTCACGTTTGCCGCCTTCATAACTGGCGAAACGTGGATGTTCTGGTGGAAATGACGGTTCAGCGCTTGGCCAAGGCCAGCCACCAAACTGGGTTTCGCGATAACGGCGAAAAGCAATCTCCAGTTCTTGCGCACTATTCAGCACAAAAGGCCCATGCATAGCCACCGGTGCACCGATCGGTTCACCCTCCAGCCATAAAATATGTGATTCCAACAGTCCACCTTTGAGATGAATATCTGTATCCGGTTTGAGTTCCAGTAGATGCTTTGGTTCTATTTTCAAATCTTCAAGCTCTAGGCTTCTGCCTTGATAAAAATAACAAAAACGCGTCGCAGTAGCAGTGCTGGCAGGAATGATTAATTCTGCTTCCGGTTTTAAAGTAATTAAATAAATATTGAGTTGATTCTCTGGAATGGCTGCCCATGAATGTGGCGGACGATCCGGTGCCTGAGTCTGTTTAAACTGTCCTGAAATGACCCGGATCTCCGCTTTACGTCCGGCCGCATCGGCTGAAAACACATGTGGGATCTGTTCACGCCACAACATTTTATAATCGGCCGGCTGCTTTTTCTGTTCTGGTGAGGAGTTCAGCCAGATTTGAAACAGCTCCAGAGGATTGTCCTGATCCTGATGGACTAAGGGAAACATCTCGCAATGCTGTACCCCATTGCCGGTAGTCAGCCATTGCACATCACCCGCGCCATAACGTCCCGAGTTTCCCAGCGAGTCAAAATGATCGATATAACCGCGCTCAACAATGGTAATGGTTTCAAAGCCAGTATGCGGATGCTCCGGAAAGCCGGGAATACTCTCGCCATAATACATGTCATATTCATGCTGCTGTGGCGGGGAAACTGGGCCTAATTCGACATTGCCTTGCGGATAATGATCTTGATGATGAACGGTAAAAATAAAAGGATCTTTCAGATCAAGCCGGGATGTGACTGGAACCACAGAATACAGCACTGAATTCGACATGATTGAACTCCTGATGATCTGATTAGATGAAAATTCTTGATCTAAATATAATTTTTATAATCCATAACAGTGTATAGCCTGCAAGACGATTGAGGAAGGTGGGTTTCGATCAATCGCCTCAAAATGAGATTTTTAGGTATTTTAAGTATTGTCCTGATCAGTATTGCTCTCCGATTCCTGATCTGGATTCTGGATCAGCAAGCCGGCCAGTTTGACCATTTCGGATTGCACATTGACCATCTGCGATTCAATCTTTTTCAAGTTCACTTGGCTGAAATCCACCTGACCGTTTAAAAGAGGAGAAGCCAGAACTTGCTGATTGGCGGTCATGATGTTGTCACGAATCTGGTCAATTTCCTGGCTTTTCAAGTTCAGGTTGCCCAGCACCTGATTAAAACTGCTGAGTTGCTGTTGAAGCTGAGTCGCAGTGGACTGCAGTTGCTGGGTATCCTTGGCTTCGACCGCCGTTTGCAGTTCGGTCTGGGTCTGTTTTAACTGTTCGACATAACTGCCGGCCTTGAGCTGCAAGTCGGCTACATCACGAACCATATAAAACATATTGCCCGATTTAAGCTCGGTTTGCGCTGTTGAGCTCTGTTGCTGAGAGGCTGGTTCCAGATCTGAGGTCGTGGTATCTGCCTGTTCAGCCGGTGCTTCGACAGCCTGATCACAGCCCATCAGTAAAATTCCAGAGCTAAATAATGCGAAAGGAAGGACAGCATTGGCAAGAATCTTGGACATGGAATCAGGGTCTCGATACAGGTGATGGAATTTTAATAGTATCTAATATAAGGACAAACTATGGAGATAAAAAAGATTGTTGCAAACTCATAACAATTCTTCTGGGTTCCGAATATTTCATTATTTAAAAACAGGAAAAAGTTTATTAAAAGCTGGTAAAGAAGTACTTTGTTCTCACCGAATTGGCTTTTTTAGCCTGCAATTACTTTAAAGATATGTCCGGTGAATCTCAATTTAGCTAAATAGCAGTTTTGAAAAAAATAAGTATCTACCAAGAAAATAGATACTTATTTCAAGCTTGATGCTTATGAGAATAATCGAGAATTATTTTGCAAGTTCTGCATTCACTGCATCGACAATCCGTGGATCATCTGCAGTAATATCTGGAGCAAAACGTGCCACTACTTCACCATTTTTATTGATCAGGAATTTTTCAAAGTTCCAGAGCACTTCTGGTGGCTGATTTGGGGTTAGACCATAATCGACCAAATCTTTCCACCAAGGACCTTCACCGATGCGTTCCGGGATCGCTTGCGTAAGGGTGGCATATAAAGGATGCTTGTCTTCGCCTGCAACAGAGATTTTAGCAAATAGCGGGAAGTCGACTTTATAATTCACTGAACAGAATTCCTGAATCTCGGCTTCGCTACCCGGTTCCTGTTCCAAAAAATTATTGGCAGGGAAGCCCAGAATTTCCAGACCTTCCGCTTTTTTGTCCTGATACAGTTTTTGTAAGCCTTCATATTGCGGCGTCAGGCCACATTTAGATGCGACGTTAACCACCAGCAAAACCTTACCCTGGTACTGGTTTAAAGTGGTTTCTGTTCCTTCAATGGTTTTGACTGGAATGTCATATACAGAGCGAGTCATTAGATTTCCTGTTTATTGCGACTGAACGGTATTTGTTTTAACGGGTATTCGCTTTCAGTACAAGTAGAAACAGGTGAGCTCAGTTACTTAAAGCTGCAAATTGCCTCAATATTATGTGAAAAATCTATTATGCTAGGATGCGCGAATAGGCATAGCTTAATAACAAGACCAGCGACTCATGGATGAAAGTATGACACAGCAACAAAAGGCAGTCTGGTGGGCCATGGCCTTACCACTGGCCGCAGTTTTGATTTGGTCTCTGAATATGACCGTCACCCGCTATGTGGCAGATTACATTTCTCCCATCAGTATCAGTTTTTATCGCTGGGCCTTGGCCTTGCTGATTTTAACTCCATTCATGTTGCCCAAAGTCAAAGCGGCGTGGCCACAGATTCGTCCGCATCTCGGACATTTTGCTGTTTTGAGTGCGCTGGGAATGGTGCTGTATCAGGGACTGGCCTATAGCTCGGCACACTACACTACTGCGACCAATATGGGCCTGATCAATGCCTTTATTCCTATTTTTACCATTATCGTGGGTATTTTTGTTTTAAAGATTCGCCCGACACAGGCTGCAGTGCTAGGGAGTCTTCTGTCCTTTATTGGTTTGATGTATGTCATGGCACAAGGGCAGGGCTTGCAGTTTTTAACTGTCGGTGAAAGCTATATTGGCGATCTGTTGATGTTGATCGCAGTATTTTTTTATGCGTGTTATGGCGTGTTTCTGAAGAAATGGCAGATTCAGATTCCACTCTTAGTGAGCCTGTATATCCAGATTTTTATGGCCTTTCTCTATCATATTCCTTTGGTGTTGTTTTTAGGTCTGGACAGCATCAATCATGCTAATGCAGCCAGTATTATCTATGCCGGAATTTTCCCTTCCATTGCCGCGCCGTTATTCTGGATGATGGCTGTGCAGCAACTTGGTCCCAATCGCAGTAGTATTTTTATGAACCTGATGCCGATCTTTACCGCGGTAGTCGCATATTTGTGGTTAGATGAAGCCTGGACCATGTATCACAGTATCGGCGGTGGCATTATTTTACTCGGAATCCTCTGGGCTCAATATCCCGGAAGATCCGCTTAATCAGGAATTAAAAGAGCTGGTTAAGAATTTTCTTCTGATTAAATATTGATCTTTTGAACAATTTTTTTTAATTGAAACCCCCTTTTAAATGCTAATTTTCAAATGTTAAAACAAATATAAAAATATCGTTTTATTTTAAAAAGAGAATAGAAAGAGCAAGATATTTTGAATATTGGTTAAAAACTGTTTGCTATTAATAGAAAATATGTATTATTTGATTGTTTTATTGTACTTGTCGTTGTACTCAGTTTCTTTCATAATGCGCCCATCGAGAATGATCAAGCAAGAAAATCCTTGTTTTATCAGACTCCCAGAGATTTTCTGAACCCTCTGGATGTGATTTATACACATCCTTTTTTATGCTCAGCCATCCCTATATGGCTGAGCTTTTTTTTGTCTTAAAACTTTAGTCGGGCTTGAGTGTCCCGACTAAATCAGACAGGACTCAGTCACGAATAACTACGCCAGTCACAGCATCAATGATGCGGCTTGGTTGCTGACTTAAACCGAGGTCACCATTCAGATAATTCAGGTTCTGGTCAAAATAGCGGATCGCATCCTGCAGTGAACGGGCAGGTTCTAGTCCCGCAGGGTTGGCACTGGTCGAAACGATAAAGCCACCAAAGGCCTGACACAGTGCCACGCAGAGCGGGTGAGTGGTTACGCGGACGGCTACTTTAGGATGATGACCTTTAATCCAGTCAGGAATATCTTTATTTGCAGGAAGTAGCCAGGTGGTCGCGCGATCAGCAGGTCTGTCATTGCTCCAAGACTCAATCACTTTGTCACGCATTTCTTCGCTTAAATCCTGCAGCAGATGTTCTACCTGTGAAAGATGAGCTGCCAGCAGAATCACACCTTTCTCAATCGGGCGCTGCTTTAATTCTAAAATCTGATGAAATGCCTGTTCATTATAGGGGTCGCAACCCAAGCCCCAAACAGCCTCTGTGGGATATGCCAAGACTTGTCCGTCTTTAAGCCATGCTGCTGCTTCGGCAACAGAGGTAGTGATCATGTGGATACCTTATATTAAACAACAAAGCGCTATTGTGAACCTTATTTGAGAATCCGACAACGTAGATACAGGCCGGCTTGCTGGGTGCAAAAACCGAGTAACTCCAGTTCCATCAGTTGACTGGTCAAAGCAGATACTTCTTGCTGCACCTGCGTTCCCAGCTGATCCAGAGTCTGTCCCACCCAGTCCAGCTGGTTATATAGACTAAGCAGATGTGGTGGGATCTGTTGTGATTCTGCTGCAGCGACTTCCAGTTTGGGAGTATTTTCCAAAGCCTGCCATTGCGTCGCCAGTGCCAGTTCTTCGATTACCTGCTGCGGGTGATCAATCAAAATTGCACCTTCACGAATCAGTTGGTGGCAGCCCTGATGATGCTCGCTGTAAATATGTCCCGGAATGGCAAACACAGTTTTACCTTGCTCAGCTGCCAGTTTAGCCGTAATCAGAGAACCACTTTTTAATGCAGCCTCTGCCACAATCACACCTAGACTTAAACCACTGACTATTCGGTTGCGCCGTGGGAAATGGTGCTGCAAAGGCAGCGTATCTGGTAGAAACTCACTGATGACTGCACCACCGTGCTCAATGATTTGCTGCCGTAGTGATTGATGTTGTGCTGGATAGGTTTGATCCAGTCCGGTCGCCATCACTGCAATTGTCCCTTGATGCTGTAGCGCAGCCCGATGCGCTGCTTCATCAATACCATGTGCCAGACCGCTATTGATATAAAAACCCTGTTCACTCAGGTAAAAAGCAAAATCATAAGCTACTTGCCGGCCGTGTGGACTGGGTTTGCGGCTGCCCACAATGGCAATCTGTGCCTGAAGCAGGGTATCAGGTCTACCCTGACCAAAAATGATTGGTGGCTTATCTGTATAAGGATGCAACTGCTGCGGATAATGCGGGTCACTGTGCAGCAAAATAAAATCGCTATCCTGCTGGATCTGCTGCAGACAACGCTGAAATTTCTGCTGGGCTTCGGGAAGAGAAAATTCTTTTAAGCGCTGTACATGATTGGCATGAATACCGAGTGCCTGCCAGACGGGTACTTGATCCGGCTGAATAGCATGGGTCAGTTCGGCATAGTGTTGACTGATTTTATAGAAACTCGAAAGGGAATGCTGAACCAGATACCATAACGTAATTGTTTCCAGTTGCGCGCGCGATAACGGGTTCAGCATATTGAGACCTATAGGGTTGTCTTCTTATTATTAAGTTTTTTTATTTAGACAAATATTTATTCATCTAAAAGAGGTGCTTGAATTCCTGCACCAACCTTGATTGGTAATTCGCTCTCCAGCACATAAGCATAGCTTAACTGATCGAAGGTTTTGAATACCATGATCTGGCCAATACGCTCGCCCGGCAATTGCACACGTTCTTTAGTTTTTGGATCAGTCACCACTTCACCTTTTTGATTCACACTAAAGACATGACCCGTCTGAACCCAATGTGCCGTACCACGGTCAATGGTGACCACACTATGACGTGCTGCGGTACCAATTGACCCTAGTACACGTACAATCTGGCCACCGGCAGCAATATTTTCTGCATTGGTCGGATAGAACAGGGTCGGTAACATTGGATCGTATTCAGGTAAGACGCGATCACCGCGACGTACTTCAGCATTATAACTATCCGTCAGTTCAAGTGTGGTCACATCACCTTCGCTACGTACTGCAATACCAGATGCCACCTGTTGTAGCTCGAGTGCAGCTGTATATTTTTTGCCGTTTGCATCCGTAAATACATACGGTTCAGCTTCACGATAAACGGCATAGCGTTGGCCAACTACCAGACCGTGACCACGTGCATAGACTTTCTGGCCTTTGCCAGCCAGTACGCGCTGATCCGCAGTTCCGAGAATGTAGGGTGTGCCCTGAACTGAATCAGGTGCCAGAAGGGTATAGCGTTCCAGCCACTGCTTGATATATTCAAGCGGAATCACTGGAATGGTATTATTTAAAGATTCAACACGAATCTGGGGTTGCAGAGAAGTACTGCCTAGATAGCGGCTGATAATACCTTCACAACCATCACCTTCGTCTTTACCAATAATCGGACGGCCTTGGTAATCACACATCAACAGGCGGTCACCCGGGAAAATCCAGTGTGGATTTTTCACGTGCTTATTACTCGCCCAGATTTCTGGCCAACGTACCGGATTTTTCAGGAAGCGTTTCGAGATATCCCAAAGCGTATCGCCTTTTTTCACCACATAAACGTTCGGTGCATTGGCTTTTAATGCCGGTGGATTGACGTTGCGTGCAGGTGCTGCCTCGGCAGAATGAATGGTCCCCATACTGACGCCTACACAAACGGCAAGTGCCAGCATCTGATTTTTAAACCCCAAGGCACTAAAAAATGGCATGCCCTTCAAAACCTTTTTCATTATCATAATTCCTAAAATTATGTGCGTAGTTGCGTTATAATAACGATCTTACACACATTTTTTTGATGAAGCATTCCCTTCATTTGGTTTTTTGATCAATGGCATAATTGAGGACGCAGTATGGCCTTATTACCTATTTTAAGTTTCCCGGATCCCCGTCTTCGTACCATTGCACAACCTGTCGAAGAAGTGACTGATGAAATTCGTCAGCTCGCTGCGGATATGTTTGAAACCATGTATGAAGCACCAGGTATCGGACTTGCCGCGACTCAAGTGGATCGTCATATTCAGCTGATTGTTATGGATCTGTCTGAAAATAAAGATCAACCGATGGTGTTTATTAACCCCAAAATCACACCATTGACTGAAGAAACGCAGCCCTACGAAGAAGGCTGTCTATCAGTTCCTCAAATATACGATAAAGTTGATCGTCCGTCACGCGTAAAAATCGAGGCAATTAATCTGGAAGGTCAAGCATTTGAGCTCGATGCTGACGGACTTCTCGCTGTGTGTATCCAACATGAAATGGATCACTTAAATGGCAAATTATTTGTCGATTATTTATCGCCATTAAAACGTCAACGTGCACGTGAAAAAGTGGAAAAACTGGTCCGCCAGCGCAATAAAGACAAGGTGGCAGTGAAACGCTAGGATCATTTTAAAGTTTATTTAAATGGTCTAGCAAAGCCCAATTCTGATTGGGCTTTATTATAATCAACATAAGCATGTTTTAGGAATAGCCTGTGTTTTTACGCGCGGGGCTGCTATTTGCATTTGCAGCTGTTTTTCTACAGATTGCTGTATTTTTACAGCCTTTGTTACCGAAGCAATATCAGGTTGCTCCGGTCTGTGAAACCATCACGCGTGCGCTTTTTATTGCCACAGATGCTCATGCGCAGCATAGCGCTGGCGAACATAGCCACCTTGTCCAATCTGATCATCTTCAACACGATCATCATGATGCCAATCATCAGTGTCAGTACTGTAAGGTTCATGCCAATTTAGTCTTACCGCCTGATCTGGACATCAAACAGGTTCTTGACCGGATTCATGTCCGTTTAATTGCATATCAAAAAACCTTTAAACATGTCTGGTTTGTCCTTCAGCAACTCTTCTTAATTCCTCAGGGGAGAGCGCCACCACTACCTGCATAAATCTGCATTTTTCAGCTTGGGTTTGTATTGACTCAAGCCGTGCCTAATTTATGTATTTAGTGAGATAGAGAAATGGCTCAGCCTAAATTTTCTTTACAGCCACTTGCGGCTGCGATTTGTGTTGCTTGTTATTCTTCGATAGTGATGGCCAATGAGGCCATGCCGGTTCAGACATTTGCCCCGATTGTGGTGACATCAGCAGCAGGTAATGATGCCAATGGGCTGATTGTCCGCGCTGATCCAAAACAGCCGATTCAACCGATTCCTGCCAGTGATGGTGCGGATTATTTGCAAAGTATTGTCGGCTTTAGTTCGGTCAATAGCGGTGCCGGCACCAATGGGGATGTGACGTTCCGCGGCATGTTTGGTTCACGAATTAAAATCCTGACTGATGGAACCGAAAACCTGGGCGCCTGTCCAAGTCGTATGGATTCGCCGACCTCTTATATTTCTCCGGAAAGCTATGACCGTATTTCGGTGATTAAAGGACCGCAAACGGTTCAGTATGCCAATACTGGCTCTGCGGCCACAGTGATTTTCGAACGTACACCGGAGCAGTTTGATCAAGATCAAAACTATCGCGGTCAGGCCAGTGTCTTGATGGGATCTTTGGGACGTCTTGATCATAATGTGGAAGTCGCAGCAGGCGATGAACAGAAATATATTCGCCTCAATACCAATCGTTCAGTATCGAATAGTTATCAAGATGGAGATGGAACCACTGTACCTTCAGATTGGGAGCGCTGGAATGCGGATCTGGCATTGGGCTGGACTCCAGATACAGAGACCTGGGTAGAGCTGACGGGTGGTAAGGCAGATGGTGAAGCTGTTTATGCTGGCCGTGTAATGGACGGTTCCAAGTTCGCACGCGAAAGTCTAGGTTTACGTGTGGAAAAGCACAACGTCACGGATGTGATCCAAAAGATAGAAGCACAAGTGAACTACAACTTTAATGACCATGTCATGGATAATTTTAGCTTACGTCAAGTTGATGAACCTAATAAAGCCATGACCGTTACACGTCGAACTTTAAATTCACGACTATCAATGACTCATGAGTGGGATAAGCTACAGTTAGTCAGTGGTGTAGACTCTCAATTAAATAAACATGCGGGCGGTATGTACCATTCGACTAAACCCATGATGAACTCTCCTGTAACAACAGATATGGAGTTTCAATCCATTGGTGGTTTTGGTGAATTGAGCTACGATCTAGGAGATGATAATAAAGTCGTTTCAGGCTTGCGTATTGATCAAGTCAATATTGATTCAGTTAAGCGTGGTATTGATCGTAAAGAGACTTTGCCGAGTGCTTTCATTCGTTTTGAAAATACACATCCAGAGCATGATGATGGTAAGACATATATTGGTTTAGGTTATGTAGAGCGTGTGCCAGATTATTGGGAATTATTTAAAACAGATTTGAACGGTGAAGCATTATCTACGTTTAAAGATCTAAAAACTGAAAAAACCTTGCAGTTAGATCTCGGCTATCAACATCATCATGGTGCACTGAATTCATGGATATCTGCTTATACAGGCTTAATTAATGATTATATTTTAATTAATTATGATGCCGATAAGCAGACAGGTCATGGAATTAACGCAGCAGATTCTAAAAATGTCGATGCCACCATCGCTGGCGCAGAAGCTGGAATTGGTTATCAATTTAGTGACGCGATTCAGGCAGATATCAGTGCCATGTATGCCTGGGGTGAAAACACCACAGACAATACACCATTGCCACAAATCTCTCCTTTAGAAGCCCGTGTTAACTTGCGCTATGTTCAAGACAAATATAATTTTGGATTATTGTGGCGTGTAGTAGATGGTCAAAGTCGTATTAGTGAACGAGAAGGTAATATCGTTGGTTATGACAATAAGCAGAGCGCAGGCTTTGGCACTTTGTCTTTAAATGGTAGCTACCATGTCATGGATAGCGTGGATATATCAGTCGGAGTCGATAATGTCCTAAACCGGACTTATACCGAGCACTTAAATAAAATGGGGGCTTCCGGGACAGGTTTACCAACAACCGAGCAGTTTAATAATATGGGACGTAATTACTGGGCACGTGTCAGTATGAAATTCTAATTGTTCCTCAGTACTCCAAAAGCCATTGCTCAATAGCGATGGCTTTTTAATTTTTAGCGTTGCAATCAATATTTCCATATTTAAATAGGGCCTATGTATCTTGGATGAAGACCGGATAAAACAAGTTTTGTGTATATAAACGCCAGGTTGATGAATAATCAAACAAGAATAGAATGTGAATTGAACGATATAAGTCATGTGATAAAGATTTTTATAATTTAAATTGAAATAAAACAATATCTTATTGTGTTTGGGGAGGGGTTTTGTTGAATGTGCTCAATAAAATTCAAAAACAATGAAAATAAATTAACTATATATAATAATTACTTATATTTTTATTGGTTTGAAAAATAAACACACGATAAAAAATCTTTGCAAGAAGTGTTGCAAGGGCTCTGAAATGCTGTAGAATGCACATCCATCGGCGGTGATGAAGAT
>CAUPZU010000039.1:0-15448 GCA_963516025.1 Acinetobacter lwoffii | reverse complement strand
CACTGAGTTTATCCCCCAATAATTTGATGCAATGCATCTTGGTTTCAACCAAACTGCGCCGATGGTAACCTGACCATTTTTTCCATATTATTCTTCCTAAATGCTTAACTGTTCGAAGTAATTCATTTCGCTCTCGCGAATGAACTTTTGTATCTTTCCAAGGTCTCGCATTTTTCCTAGGTGGAATCACTGCATGCGCTTGCCGATCTGCAATGACCTGACGGCATTGTTTTGTGTCATAAGCCCCATCTGTATAGACTGAATCAATCTGTTCATCCAATGGGATTTGATTTAGTAAATCACCAAGGACTTGCGAATCACTCACATTGTTGGTCGTGAGTTGAACTGATCGTATTTGTAGGGTTTCAGCATCTATACCGATATGAAGTTTTCGCCATTGGCGACGATATTCAGGCTGATGTTTCTTGCGTTTCCATTGACCTTCACCTAAAAACTTTAAACCAGTAGAGTCGACAAGTAGATGTAGTCCATCACTACTTTTTTGATAGCCAATTACAAGATTAATATGCTTTTGTCTTCTGCAAATGGTGGAATAATCTGGCGCTGTCCAATCTAAACCACAAAGCTTAATGAGACTTTTCACAAAGCCAGTGACCATACGTAAAGAGAGTCGAAATAAGGATTTAATCATTAAACAGCATTGGATGGCTGTATCTGAATAAGTTTGATTTCGACCATGTTTACCTTTGGGTTGAGCGTACCATTGAGTCTTGGGATCAAACCAAATCGAAATGTTTCCTCGATTAATTAAGGCTTGATTGTATTTGGACCAGTTGATTGTACGGTAGATATTAGGTGGAGGCTTCTTCATTCGGAAATTATATTGCCGAATTAGACCTTACGAACAGCTTTGTGCAACAAAGCCAATCGCTACTGCCAGTTGCTGGCCTGGCGTAGAATCGGCGGCATAAATCACGGCCGACAGATAGGGTTGGGCTTCGCCAAAAATGGCAATCTGCTGGATTTCCAGCTCGGTCAGACTGTTGGATTCGACCCATTCCGGAGAAATATTGCGTCCAAAACTGCTGATAATCATCTGCTTGATGCGTCCGGTAATATACAAATAGCCATCCTCATCAAAATATCCGGCATCGCCGGTATGGATATACGGCGTCACAGCCTGATCATTGACATAACCCAGCATGGCATTGCCCTTCACTACTACTTCGCTATTGGCTGCAATCTCAACTTCGACATGCGGTAAAATCCGGCCCACACTGCCAATGAAGTCCAAACTTAAAAAATTCTTAATTTTGTGCAAAAGAATGTAAAAGCTATGTGTATAAAAAATCCAGAGAACGGCCGGTTTTTTAAGAGCATTTTAAGATTGAAAATTTAAGTTATTCCTATCTCTCTATTGACTGAATCTGCTTTATGTCTTCCTACCGATCACCTTATAAAGGCACCTCAGGAACGCAGCGTATTTTTAATGCGACCCGTTATTCCATGGCTGGTTTTAAAACCGCCTTTCAAAATGAGGCCGCCTTCCGGCAGATCCTGCTGATTAATCTTATTTTGATTCCTCTAAGCTTTTGGATGCCAGTTAGCCGAGTTGAGCAAGCGCTCATGGTCGCCGTGTGCCTATTGGCGTTGATCATTGAACTGATTAACTCAGCGATAGAGGCAGTGGTAGATCGTATTTCCATGGAACGGCATGAACTGTCTAAAAATGCCAAGGATATGGGCAGTGCGGCTCAGTTTGTAGCACTTAGTTTAATTGCCCTGACCTGGGGCATCATTTTGGCTGGTCATTTGATTTGACCTCTGCTCTTGCTACTGCCTGAAATGGACAACTTAAAAATGATCACTGACCGTTCCCGGTTTTTACTGACCCAAACTTTACTTTTGATCTTCAGTTTTTTGATTCTTCTCAACTTCTTTGACATTGGAGGAGTGCTGGACTTACAGCTCATCTATCCCTTTATCGATGATCATGGTCAATTTCCCCTTCGAAAACAATGGGCACTGGCAGAACTCAATCATCGCTATGTTAAAGACCTGCTGATTCTAGTGTATATCACATTATCACTGGGCTGGTTGGCATCACTGAAATGGCAGAACTGGTATATACGGCGCTGGGAATTTGGCTATTTTTTTAGCATGGTAGTGCTGACCACAGCCTCGATCGGAATTTTAAAATCCCAGTCAGCCCATGCCTGTCCCTGGGATATGACCATACCTACCCATAATGGGATTTTGTGGGATTTTAGTGCCACTGCAGGCCACTGTTTTCCTGGAGGGCATGCATCTAGTGGTTTTGCTTTAATGGCCGGCTATTTTGTTTATCGTATTTCTAACCGCAAGCGGGCTTATTTTCTTTTGATCGCTGCAGTAATTTTAGGGTTGGCCATGGGCTGGGCACAAATGATGCGCGGAGCACATTTCCTGAGTCATAATTTATGGACTGGCTGGATTATCTGGTGCATCAATGTCATTGGCTATACGCTGTTTAGCCACAAACTACCAATAGAAAAGACCACTCCTATACGCTCTAGTATCAGGTAACCTTAACTCCAAAAAACCAGAAGCCTATTCGCTTAGGCTTCGATTAAAGGAAACTTGACCTGGACACAAAGGCCACCCAAATTGATACTTCGAGAAAATTCTAGTGTTCCACCCAAGCGCTCGGTGGCTTTATCTACAATGGATAAACCCAAACCGCTGCCAATTTCTGCATGGTTATGAATCCGATAGAAGCGTTGCCGGATCTGAGTGAATTGAGCAGGATCTATCCCTGCCCCACTGTCTTCAATTTGTAAAACCGCCTGCTGGCCTTGCTGGAAAATTGATACATTGATCACGCCATCCTTCGGACTATATTTAATCGCATTATCAATCAGGTTATAAATGATTGAGTGCAAGGCCGAGGCTTGGCCCTGAATCAACAGTTCCTGCTGCTGCTCTACCCCTAAATCAATCTCTTTTTGTAGCGCTAGTTGAATCAGTTCTTCGATACAGGTGACTGTCATCTGATTCAGTGATAACAATTGAACAGGCTCACTCAAACCTTCGGTCACATCCTGTTTGGCCAGACTTAATAACTGGTTGACCAGATGCTGCATACGCAAAATGCCTTGGCTCAAATTATGGATAGACTCGCTCTGCGGAAACTGCTGTAGCAAAATTTGTACCTGTAAATTCAAAGCCGTCAGTGGCGTGCGTAATTCATGGGCAGAATCTGCTACAAATTGACGTTGTTCCTGTTGGGCCAGAGAAATGCGACCAAACAAATAATTCATTTCCTGAATGGTCGGTTCCAGCTCTAAGGGATAATCTTTCATTGCAATTGGCTTTAAGTCTTGTGCCTTGCGGCTGGCCAATTCAGTTTTAAAATCATTAAGGGGCTGAAAATTTTTCCGGATCATCCAGCCTAAGCCAAATACTGCAAAAGGTAAAAAAAGCACATAAGGAAGAAACATATTGGCTGCCAGCTCCAGCGCCAGTTCCTGCCGGACATTTTGCTGCTGGCTCACCTGAATCTGTAATTGCTTACCAGGAATAATATAAGTTAACCAGGTTCCATACGGCGTTTGATGCTTGTAGAAACCTGCTTTCTTGACCGGCGCCACCAGAACATCCTGCGGATGCAAAGAAGTGGCTGTATCTGTATAGGACCAGATATCTACAAATAAATCTTCTTCACTGTATTGTTTGGCTAGATCAATTTGGCTTTGTAAAGGTTGTGGATGATTTTCTGCAATGCGCTCTGCCAGACTTTGCATCTGTTTATCCAGTACTTCATTAATTTCTTCGAGCGCAATTCGGTATGCTGCAAAGATCAGCACACAGCCCAATACCACGCTAAACAGTGAAATATAAATAACCAGACGTTTTTGCAAGGAATAACGTTTCTGCATGGCGCTCATCCTAAACGATATCCTAGCCCACGTATGGTACGGATGAAGTCTTTTCCTAATTTTGCCCGCAGATGATGGATATAGACTTCCACCGTATTACTGCTGACATCACTGTCAAAATCATAAAGCTTGTCTTCCAGATCATTCTTGGAAAAAATTTTATTCGGATGATTTAGCATAGCCATTAAGATGGACCATTCCCGGTTGGATAATTCTATAGCCTGTCCATTAAACAGAGCGATATGCTGCTCCAGATCTAGTTCCAAACCGCTGTGTGATAATTTCTTATTCGTATCTATCTCGGTATTTTTTAAACCACTACGGCGTATTAAGGCATGAATACGGGCCAGCAACTCGTCAAATTCATAAGGCTTGATTAAATAGTCATCTGCTCCCTGATTCAGCCCATCTACCCGGTTTTGTAACTGATCACGGGCGGAGATAATCAGTACCGGTAAATTTGGAAACTTCTGCCGGATATTTTTTAGCACCAGCATGCCATCCATCATCGGCAAGCCTAAATCGAGCAGGACAATATCATAGACCTGCTGCTGTAACTGTTTTAAACCCTCAATCCCATTATTGACCCAGTACACATCAAACTGATGCAGCTTGAGCAATGTTTCAGTCGACTCGGCAATCATAAAGTCATCTTCAATAATCAGTATTTTATGCATTTCAAGCTCTGTTCTTTAATGATGGTGAGCATTGTGCAAGCATATCATTTTTATCTTCAGTCACTTGCGTTTTTATATCCAGTAAACTTAATAAGCTGGGGAAAAGATGATCCTGACTACGGGCCTGTTCGGTCTGTCCTTTGAGACAGCTGACCTGATGAGTATTCTGCTGCTTCCAGGCATCGGAGAACCACATCAGCATCGGGACATGGGTTTGCTGGGTTGGCGCCATGCTATAAGGAGCACCATGCAGATATAAACCATGCTCTCCGGTGGATTCTCCATGATCAGACAGGTACCAGAAACCGGTCTGATATTGAGTCTGCTGCTTTAAAGTTTCAATGATTTGGGCAAGAACATGGTCTGTATATACAATCGAATTATCATAGCTATTTTTTAATTCTTCTGTACTACAGCCCTGAATGGCATTGCTATTACAGGTTGGTTGAAATGGCTGATACGGCGCTTTGGAACGCTTGAAATATGCGGGGCCATGACTGCCCATCTGATGCAGTACAATTAATTGCGGTTGCGGGTTGTTTTTATCCAGATGCGCCAGATAATCTTTCAGGCTATCCACCAGAATTTCATCAAAACATTCACCACCAGCATCACACCACTTCTGTTTCAGTTGAGCCGGAATCTGGTACTTTTGTACCCGGTCACAGGCACCTTTACAGCCTGAGTTATTATCAATCCATGTCACCTGATAACCTGCGCGCTGAACAATATCCAGCAAACCTTCACGGTGGCTGGCTAGCTGTTCATCATAGGTTTCACGTGACATGCCCGAAAACATACAAGGCACTGAAACGGCAGTTGCAGTTCCACAAGAGCTCACCTGATTGAAATTAATCACCGCTAACTTGCTCAGTTCAGGATTGGTATTGCGCGCATAGCCATTTAAAGCAAAACTCTCGGCACGTGCAGTTTCTCCAACAACTAGCACCATCAATTTGGGATGATCCTGCATTTGGGCCTGCTGTAACAGATGTGCATCTTCGCCAAAAGCCACCAAAGGTAAATTCGCTTTAGGTGCTTTCTTTTTATAATAGGACAAGGTGGACGCGATGCTATTTTGTGGAGAAAGCATACCCTTCAGATCGCGGTGCTCACGGAAGATGGCGGCATAATCGACATAGAAACAGAACAATAAACCTAAAATCAGTCCGAGTGAGACTACACTGCTCAGGCTTTTATGCACCAGCTGATGCCCAAGCGATGCAGGCTGAATTTTAAGCATCCAGATGATAAAAAGTGGAAAAACTACAAATACTAGTGTCCAGATGACCAGTCGCATTGACCAGAGATCTCGAACTTCGCGGGCATCGGTTTGCAGCATATTATGAATCTGGTCTGGCGTAATAACGACCCCCAGACTATTGACAAAATAAGCACTAAAACCACCCAAAATGATCAGGGCGCTGGCCAGTATTTTGGCGTTCCATTTCCAGTTCAGCCACTGTAATACCAGATTGTAAAACGCAATAATGATCAGCGCCGTAGCGACCAGTAATACGCCTGCTTTTAGATTGGTATAAGGTGTAAATTCATGAATTTTCTGGTAGAAAGCAAAGTTTAGGATCAATCCCAGCCACATAGCGAGCAACATATTGAAGCCTGAAAGACTAATCGACTTTTTAGGTCGCTGACTAAAAAAAGACGAATGGGAAAACAGCTTCAGCATGATCCGTGGCTCAAAGACTTTAAGATGCTTTAGCCTAGAATCTGAATCTTAAAAATGACTTAAAATGACTTAAAATGATTGGATCATTTCATAATATATGCAAACCCGCCCTTCTTTATTTCAAACTCAGGAAAATAAAGATAAGCCCTAACATATGTAGAATCTGGCTAGGCGCAAAATACAGGAAAAACTTCCCTCCCCCCGTCACAAAAGAATTGATACTTTTAGACACCGCATGTGCCGCAAGTCCAATCATGACCGCATAAATTAAAGTCAGGTTGTGAGGATTTCCCTGTATCACTACACCTGCTACAGCAGCATGCACTTCAAATAAAGAGGCTAAAAAAGTGCCTAAAATTAAGCCGCTATCCCCCAGTAGAAGATTCGCGCCGTAAATCCCAGCCTGGATTAAGGTCAAACTGACCGCAATAATTACCGCTTCTTTTATACTGAACATCCGGCTATCAATTTCTTGTATTTCATTAATGCTCATACTGTTATCCGCTTGGGGAGTTCGATAAATCAAGAATCCGGCAGCAATACATAAAATTCCGATGCCCACCAAACTCGGAATTAGCAGAAACTTGAACCATTCTACGCTCACTCCCAGAACAATCAGCAAGAGCTGTAATAAGGTGGCAATACAGGAGATTAATCCCGCACCTGCATTTAATTTAGCACTGGCCTGTCCGGATCGAACTTGCATGCCCAAACTGGCAATTGTGGCCGTACTGGAGACAAATCCCGAGGCTAAGGCAGATAAAATAAGCGCCTTATCATTGGACAGGATTCGTTTTGCCACATGTGCCATGGACTGCACAATCAAGATTAAAATTAGTAGTTTCAGGATGATATAGGGATTCAGTACGGTGCCCCACAAGGACTTATTGGGCATGACCGGCAAGGCAATCAATATCAAAGCCAATAAAAGTAGCCCATCTCTTAACTCATAGCTTTGGATCGTTTTTCCGGCAAATTGATGCAGTGTCTGTTTGCCCATCAGGATGATCGTAAGTAGAACCGCCATCCCTGCAGCAAGTGAGATATTCCAAACACAAATAGCGCCAATGATATAGGTCATCAAAAAAGCCAGTTCAGTGGTAGAGCCGATATCCTGCTTCTGTTGAAACAGGCTATACACACAAAACAGGCTGACGGCGACGGTTCCTATTACTCCAATATAGAGATGCAAAAGGAAACATGAAGCACCCAATAAAGCTGTAATCGTAAATGATCTTAATCCTGCAAAACTCTGCTCATTGTTATTGTTTTTATGACGTTCACGCTCAAGCCCAATTAAAAGCCCACAGCCTAATGCCGACAGCATGATGGTCAGTAATTCCTGAAAAGATAAACTTTGCAAAAGCATATTCAAGAGCATTCACCTTGTGTCATCCAGTGACTGTACGTATTTTTAGTATATAAACAGTTTTTTAAAGCAGCACATCAATTTAACTGCTGTATCTTTAAATTCTAGGCTATAGATAGCTGTAAATTATTGCATTAGTCCGCCATTCATCCTTGTTGATGGTCTACCTAATTCCTTATTCTTAGTAGACCAGTTTAATCAAAATTACGGAAGTTAATAAGCTTTTAAATCTAAAATATTTTAATCCTACATCAGCTCCAGGATTAGACAGACTCTGTTTCCCCGACCTGATGATAGGCACGATTAAAATAAACCAAAGCTTGATCTTCCTGATTCTGTTGAATGGCAACAATCGGACAAATCAAAATCGTATGTGTACCAACTTCCTGGATCTGCCCAATTTCACAATCAAAGCTCACCAGTGCATCTTGAAGTACAGGAGAACCTGTTTCTAATTCAGTCCACTCACCCTGTTCAAATCGTTGTTCAGAACTGAATTTTGAAGATGCAAAAACATTTGAAAGATGCGCTCGATCTGCACTGAGTACATTTACGCACAGCACTTTATTTTCAACAAAGTTGATATAAGAACGCGATGATTTATTCATACAAACCAACAATGTCGGTGGTGTATCGGTCACGCTACACACGGCAGACGCAGTAAAACCATGACGACCTGAATCGCCCATCGTGGTCACTACATTCACTGCACTTGTTAATAAAGACATTGCGTTTCTAAAGTCTGTCGCTTCAACCATCACCGTATTCCAATATTCAGCTTTTTATAAAGAGCGTTATATCACTCAAATGATACTTTCAATCTTTTAAAAGCATCATGGATTCACTTTAATTAGCGAGATAATTCCTCACGAATAATCTCAGCACCTGCACTGAGTGCATTGAGTTTGCCACGAGCCACTTGGCGACCAAGTGGTGCCATGCCACAGTTGGTTGATGGATAGAGTTTGTCTGCATCCACAAACTGAAGTGCTTTACGCAACGTATTTGCCACTTCTTCAGCTGTTTCAATTTGATTACTTGCGACATCAATCGCACCGACCATGACTTTTTTACCACGAATCAACTCAATCAAATCCATCGGAACACGTGAGTTATGGCATTCGAGCGACACAATATCAATTTTTGATTTTTGCAGTTTCGGAAATGCTTCTTCGTACTGACGCCATTCTGAGCCTAAGGTCTTTTTCCAATCGGTATTGGCTTTAATACCATAACCATAGCAAATGTGTACCGCAGTTTCACACTTCAAGCCTTCAAGTGCACGCTCTAAAGTTGCCACACCCCAGTCATTCACTTCATCGAAGAACACGTTAAATGCAGGTTCATCAAACTGGATGATATCCACGCCAGCCGCTTCAAGCTCGCGAGCTTCCTGATTCAGGATCTTGGCAAATTCCCAAGCCAGTTTTTCACGGCTCTTGTAGTGACCGTCATATAGCGTATCAATCATGGTCATTGGACCAGGCAGTGCCCATTTAATCGGTTGATCTGTGAGAGAACGTAAGAATTTGGCATCTTCAACAAAGACAGGTTTTTGACGAGAAACTTCACCCACGACTGATGGCACGCTCGCTTCATAACGATCCCGGATTTTGACCGTTTCACGCTGATTGAAGTCAACGCCTTCAAGGTGCTCAATAAATGTGGTCACAAAATGCTGACGGGTTTGCTCACCATCGCTGACAATATCAATGCCTGCTTGCTGTTGTTCATGTAGGGACAAACGCAGTGCATCTTGTTTTGCATCGAGTAATTCCTGGCCTTCCAATTTCCAGGGTGACCAAAGTTTTTCAGGTTCTGCCAGCCAAGACGGTTTCGGTAAGCTGCCTGCAGTTGATGTTGGGAGTAGCTTTTTAGGTTGTAAAAGTGCCATGTCTAATCTTCTATCTCTATATTCGTAAAATAATGTGGTGTATTAAGCAGCGCGTTCTTGGTCAGCAGTAGTTTTGATTGTGAACTCTGCAGCCCATTGCTCCAGAATATCTTTATAAGGCTGGATAAAGTGTTCTTCCGCCCACTTCCCTTGCTTCACTGCCAATTGACCACGCTCAACACGGTCATACACAATTTGAGTCAATGAATAATCTGGGTACTCAAGGCTGGGTTGATACACCTGACCCGCAGCAGAATTCGCATTATAAATTTCAGGACGGTAAATCTTTTGGAAGCTTTCCATGGTGCTGATCGCACTGATCAACTCCAGATCGGTATAATCACGTAATAAATCACCTGCGAAATAAAATGCTAAAGGTGCAGCAGCATTTTCAGGTTTGAAATAACGGACGGTTAAGCCCATTTTGGCGAAGTATTCATCGGTACGTGAATACTCATCATTTTTATATTCCACACCCAATACAGGATGTACATTCGCTGTACGGTAGTAAGTTTTCGAGGTTGAAACGCTCAAACAAATCACCGGCTGTTTTTTAAATTCTGCTTTAAATACTTCAGAATTGACGAGATATTGATAAAGCTTGCCGTGTAAATCACCAAAATTTTCTGGCTTGGTCGAGGCTGGATTTTTCTTGATATGTTCAGGAAGTACCACGCTAAAATCATAATCGCGGACATAAGACGAGAAACTGTTGCCAATCATGCCATCAATACGCTGATTGGTTTGATGATCAATAATCGTGATTTTTAAAGTTTCAATTGCAGGGAACTTTTTGCCATTTCCTTCAATATCCAGGTCAACTGAAATAATATCGATTTCAACTGAATAACGATCTGCTTTTGGATTATCCCAATGTGCCAATGCATTAAAACGGTTATTGATCATTCGTAGAGTGTTACGCAAATTCTGTTCGCGACTTTCGCCACGTGCCAAATTGGCAAAGTTCGTCGTCAGACGTGTGCTATCTGCAGGTTAATAGTTTTCGTCAAAACGAATGCGCTTAATTGAACATGCAAACTTTTTACTCATTGTGATTCACTACCCTAAGTTCTAATAACCAAATTTCTGAATAAGCCTAGTTATACGTGAACCTTAAGATGAATAAAAATGATTTAAACTCAATGAAAAGTGAATATTACTCATGATTGGTTGTTCTTAAGATATCAAGATCACTTAATGAAGAAAAATATGAAAGATTTTTTCTATGTAATTTTAGGGTTTAATAGATGATAAAATAATGAATATTAATAACTTAAGATAAATTCTATCGAATATTAAGTGGATGAAATTGAGGGGTAAATTCAAAGAATGGTTTTATAGCTTATTAGATGCAATTTAGAAGTGAATGAATGAAACTCATCTAAAGATTAGAAAATATCAGTCTATTCACTGTGTTTGATTTCAAATCTAATTGTTAGATATCAAGGTTTAAACATTCTACTTATTCGTATCGGACAAATTTTAATCTTAAAATTGGCTACTTTAAAAGACATTGAATAATATCTTCTTTATTTCTAAATTAAACAAATTAAATTTTCTTAAATATAATATCGCATCTTTTTTACACAATTCCTTTACAATTCTTTATGTAATAATTTAATTGGAAACTAACACTTTTATATTATTAGACTCCTTAAAAAGTAATTTTAATGAAAAAAAACTGGCTGGTCAGAACAAATCAAACCATTACCTTTTTGCCCATGGTCATAGTTATATTTATAGGACTAATTGGCTATGAATGGGTACGTACAGAACTGGTCGGAAGCTGGATTCTTTTAATTGGCTTTATTCTACTGGGACGCTTTTTAAATGTAGTTCAGTCCGTTGTACTAAGTATTGTCATTTTTATTACTCTTTTTATTTATATTTTATTTAATGTCCAAGTTCATAGTATGGATATTAATACCCGTTTCTTGCAGCTTTTTATTCTACCTGTAGCACCACTTCTACTCAGTATTTACTATGAAATGATGTCGACCAACCAGCAGACAGATAATTTATTAGATGCTTACCGTAAAAATCTGACCCATAAAACATTACCTATCAGTACTTATTTCTATACCCAAACTCAAGTTCAGGATATGTTAAATCTGAATCTGATTCCTCAATATGATGAAATTTATATAGAAATTACCAACCAAAATTTATTAAGAGATATGTTGCAGGTGGATGAACTAAAACTGTTGCAACAAAAAATTATCCATGTGCTGGAAAGTAAGTTTGAAGTTCCTCATTTTTCCTTTACTGATAGCCGGCTCTCGGTCTTGCGCGTAATTATGATTGCCGATCGAGAATCTACTATTTCCAAACAAGTGATTGAAAAAATCAAACAGATTGAACTGATTAAAACAGAGATTACTCATCAATCTCATCATCAAGGCGTGTCCTCTCTGGAGGAACGCCTATGAATCATTTGTTGCATGTCTGCGGTCTGATCATTTCAATCAATACACTACCTGACCCGGTACTGAGCTCTTATTATCAACAATATTATCAGTGTGAGCTTAAAGAAGTCGATTCGGTACAGGCAGAACAATCTTCAGATATTACACAAATTCCTGCTCATTTCCCTGCTTCCAGAAAGCTATGGCCGGTATTTAGCTTGGATCAACTACAGTACGAAACTTATCAAACCATGAAAAATCAGGGTATTAAACCGGGTTTAATCATTCCTGAAAATTTCATGAAACCGTCAATCTACTTTCAGATCAAACAGGAGGTTTCGGAAGGTGCTATCCCGATTCTTGATCTAAGCAGTATCGAACCAAAGCGTTTTCGCGGACTTGCGACCCTCGCCACCAGTGCAGGTCTACGTCCCATGGCTGCCTATATACAGGATGGCTGGAATCCGAATCTCAAAACTTTACCTGCGGGACTTTACATTGTTCAGGCCAATCCTGGACAACTGCCTTTACCCGCCCGTTTAATTCAATCGGGTCAGCAACAATTTTACACCGCCTACCCACAAACTGCTTTCAATGGTACCGGAATTATCCTGAATCCTCAGGCGCCACTTGCCGAAAGTGAGATCGCTTATCCTGAATTGGGAATTTCCTGGACCTTTTTAAATACACGCTTTGACAGCCAACTGAACCGGATGCATACCAATCCACTCGGCTATATCTTGCTCTCAGCAGGAATCGTAATCTTGCCATTACATCTGGTGCTCTCGACCCATTACCCTAATTTATTAAGCTTCTGGGGTACCTCTACTTCCTGGGCATCCGTTGTTGTGATCGTTATCTTAATGCTCATCCTCCTGATCACCATGTTATGGCGGAGGTTCAAAAAATCATGAGCATGATCGATATTCTGTTTATTACTGGCTTTATCGGGATCTGGATTCCACAGGCCTTTTGGGCCTGGCTCAGCTTTTCTGCCTGGCGTTATTCGATTCGAGCCAGTCAGGAACTGACCAATTTGCCGATACCTGAACGTTGGCCCATGCTGAGTGTGCTGGTGCCGGCATATAACGAAGCAGTGGTGATTGAAGATACCTTACGCTCTCTAGCTGCACAGGATTATCCGGCTGAAAGCTATGAAGTACTGCTGATTAATGATGCCTCTAAAGACAATACCCAGGAAATTGCCGATCGTATGGCAGCCGAATTTCCAGTCATTCGGGTCATCAATGTGCCTAAAGGTCAAGGCGGTAAAGGTAAATCCAGAACTTTGAATAACGGACTCAAACACGCCTGCGGAGAATTGATCGCGGTTTATGATGCGGACAGTACGCCAGAGCCGGATTGTGTGCGACTGATTGTCCAGACCTTGCTGGCAGATTCTAGTCTGGTCGCAGTGAATGGCAAAGTTCGTACCCGCAACTGGAAAGACAGCCCCCTTAGTACCTTTATCGCTATCGAGTTTATCTATTTCCAGTGGATTTTTCAGGGTGGACGCTGGCTGCGTTTCCGTCTTTCCACCCTAATGGGAACCAATTATGTGATCTGGCGAGATGCACTCGATATTCTAGGCGGATTTGACGAAAAATCCTTGGTCGATGACACCGAAATGAGTTACCGGATTTTTCTGGGACATAAACGGATTAAATGGGTGCCTTATGCCGTAGGCTGGCAACAGGATCCGGGTGACCTGAATATTTTTATCAAACAACGCTCGCGTTGGACTCAAGGTAACTTTTATGTAACCCGTAAATATTTAAGAACAGCGCTCCGGCATCCTTTTCCAATCGGAATGGAGATCGGCAACAATATTATGTGTTACATCATTTTTGTGCCAGCCCTGTTCTTAAGTCATATGACGCTGGTGGTTGGTCTACTCGGTATTGATGGCACTACAATTCCCGGTCCTTTTACCTTGCTTTTCATCTTGGCCTTTATTCTTTATCTGGTCCAGATCTGGTTTACCCTCAGTCTGGAAAAAGAAGTGCCTAAACGATTTTACTTCTATGCCTTTATCGCTTATTTCACCTATTCACAAGTATTTCTCCTGATTGTCTTTAAAGCCGCCTGGGACATGTTAAAAGGCAAAATCAAGGGTGAAGGAATTACTTGGTACAAGACAGAACGAAAGAAGGAAAAAAAATGATCATGCACATAAAAACAGCTCCTTTGAGATTAATGTCTTCACTTATCTTGGCATTGTCTAGTGCACCTCTCTATGCGGCCACCTGGAAGCTTGATGAGGTAGTTGCGCGGCATGTAGAGCAAACTACGCCTTACTTTTTTTATGTTGGAAAAGGTGAAAGCTGGCAGGATATCCACTTCAGCAGTCAGTTTAATGTACAGGGTAGCAGTACGGTGATTGTCCGGTATGACAATCAGCTGATTCATCAACAAAATTTGAGTGGTAAAGGCACATTAAATTTTAGCCTCCCCCCTGCCGATAGCGGTTTTCATCGGCTGGATATCAGTATTTTACAAAAACCAGGACCTGGACAAAGTACTGCCAATATTTGTCTTGAATCAAGCAATTTACAGACTACCTTGACTCAACCAAATCTGAGTTACCAATCGCAGCGTAACGGCATGCAGCTGAATCAACTCCCGGATGTCCTGTTCAATAGTCAATTGAACCGACCAGAACCAGTACAGGCACTGCTAGGTTTCAATACGGCAAATTTCCTGGAAGCCACCATGATGAGTAGGCTGGCAACTGCCTGGAATTTTGCTACACCTGTGCAATGGCGGCTAAATATTACTCCTGAATCAGCACCTGATTTCATGATCAATATTCAGCATTCGGCCGCAAGATTACCCGCAGTACGGATGAGTCTAAATCAGGTCAACCAAGTACCAAGTCTGACGATTGAATACTCTTCAGAATCCCAATTATTGATGGCCGTCAATGCCCTGCTCAATCAGCAATATCTAGCACAACTAAATACTGCAACAGCGAGTTTAAATGGCCCTGTCGCGCGACCAAACTGGGCCAGTGTACGCCGTTTTGAAAGCTTGGCCGATCTGGGCATTTCCGATTTCAAACTAGACAATACTCCCAAAAATATTTCACTGGTCTTTCCTGCTGTTTGGGAAGTTACGGATATTTTAAAGGGTCAGCTTAATTTCCGTTCGCAAAGCGGACTCTTACAAGGCTCGACCTTACAAGTTTGGCTCAATGAAGTACTCGCAGGTAGTACCAGTCTGGCAAAACTGGATTCCAGCCCGGTTGAGCGGCAGTTTGAATTTGTAGGTGCAGATTATCCCTATACCAATAGCTTTAACATGACGGTGAGTAATAACCAGTTAAATAGCAATAATTGTCTACCTAATGCGGGTAATGCCTTATGGATTGATGCTAAAAAATCCAAGCTTAGTCTGCCTTACCAGATGAAACAGGGAGTCATCAGCCTGTCTACAGTTTTTGACAAGACTCCTGAAATTGCCATGAATACGCCTATAGCCACCCCAATCGCGATCAGCCTGGCTCAGGTTGCCAAGAACATGCTGCTCAGCAATGATC
>CAUPZU010000038.1:0-15698 GCA_963516025.1 Acinetobacter lwoffii | reverse complement strand
GCTTAAAGGCTGTATTTTTATACTTTGCATAGACATATCATTGATCACTCAAGCCAATTTTCCCCAGAGACGAATCCGGCTGATGCCACCGTCCGGAATCATGTTGACACGAATATGGGAAATTTTTTCGTGTTGTAAAATTTCATTGATGTAATGATGAATATGATCCATTTGCATAGGTTGGGCTGCTAACAAAAAAGGCCAGAACATGCTTTGTGGAATGAGTTGCTCATCGGTTGCATCCTCAACATAGATGGCTTGAATAGAAACCTCTGCAGGGAAATTTCCCTTAAAATGGGCGGTATCAATTTCAATTTTCTCGATTCGGGCACTGGCGCCTAAAGCCAAAATGCACCAGTCAAATCCTGGAGCACGACGCCGTTTGGTTTCCCAGCCATCGCCCATGTTAATGCCACGTCCCGGATTAATCAGATTGCGTGGATGTCCAAAATGCGCATCGCTATAGGCAACGACACGGCCACCATGTTCTAGTGCCAAAACATCTAGCATTTGATCACTATCTTGCAGATTGATTTTTACCTGACCATAGACCTTAAAACGTGCAATCCCACCGTCAGGATAAATATTCAAACGGACATGGGTAAATATCTGCTTTGCTGAAATCTGAACAATATGATGCTGGCTGGGGCCCAAGACATTATTTTCTATAATGCTGATCCATTCTGCCTGATCAAGATTTCCATCTGGCGCATAACATGCTTGCACAGCAGCAGAGGCCGGATAATTACCGCTAAAAAAAGTCGTATCAATATCCAGTGCCTGTATTTGACCTGCAACAGCAAGTTTAATGATGGCCCAATCATAGCCCGTGTGGCGCTTGCGACGGGTTTCCCAGCCATCCATCCATTTGCCATGCTCATCAAACTTGTCTTCGATAAAGACCGGTGCCTCAAATTGCAACATGCGTTTTGCTTCAGCAAAAAACTCATCTGAACATTCAAGAATTTCTGCGCCAATTCGGGCATCTGCAAGGTTAGTTAACTGCTGTACTGGAGCAGGCAGATCAAAAATTGGAGCTAATAAGGTCGCCATCTTAAATTTCCATCATTGGTATACGTCACATGAATATGCACTTTTATAAATACAAATTTAGGTCTTCTGCCTTTATAAAAACAGGACATTGAAGGAATTTAAAAGCACAGCGTGTGCCAACTCTTGCTATTTTTTTAGTGCATTTTTTTCAGGATGGCACGTTTTTAGCATTTTAGCTGGCAATGAAGATGAAATAGCCAGGAGGAATAGATGGAGATTGCAATTATTGGGGCAGGCATGGGCGGATTAACCACAGGAATTGCACTAAAAAAGTTCGGACATCGGGTCACCATCTATGAGCAGGCAGAACAGATTTTACCTGTCGGTGCTGCAATTTCCTTGTGGTCAAACGGGGTGAAGTGTTTGAACTATCTGGGCTTAACTGAACAGGTAGCAAAGTTAGGTGGCCAGATGAATGACTTAGCCTATATCGATGGTTTGAATGGCGAGGTCATGACGCAGTTTAGTTTGGCGCCGTTAATTGAAGAAGTCGGTCAACGTCCATATCCGGTATCGCGTGCTGAATTACAAAATATGTTAATGGATGCGTTTGGCCGGCAGGATATTCAGCTCGGTAAAAGAATGGTGTCTATTGAGGATAAGGGGCAACACGTTGAAATCGGTTTTCAGGATGGCAGCACTGCTTCTGCAGCATTATTGATTGGTGCGGATGGTACGCATTCCATGACGCGTCAATATGTCTTGGGCAAACAGGTTGAACGCCGTTATGCCGGCTATGTGAACTGGAACGGACTGGTTGAGATCTCTGAAGATTTAGCGCCTGCACAGCAGTGGACCACTTTTGTCGGTGAAGGCAAACGTGCTTCACTGATGCCTGTGGCAGAGCATCGCTTTTATTTCTTCTTTGATGTGCCATTGCCCGCAGGTCTGGAAAATCAGCGTTTGGAATATAAGACCCTATTAAAACAGTATTTTTCTGGCTGGTGCTCACAGGTTCAGCGCTTAATTGACAGTATTGATGAGCAGAAAACCAATCGTGTCGAGATCCATGATATTGAGCCTTTTACCCAGTTTTATAAGGGCCGTGTGGTAATTTTAGGGGATGCAGCACATAGCACCACACCCGATATCGGACAGGGAGGTTGCCAGGCAATGGAAGATGCGGTCTATCTGGCACGTGCCTTACAAATTAATACACTAGGTCTGGAAGATGCCCTGAAACGCTATCAGAATAAACGCAATGAACGCGCCAATGAATTGCTGCTACGTGCACGTAAGCGTTGTGATGTCACGCATATGAAAGATGAGCAAATTACCAAAGACTGGTATGCAGACCTACGGAAAGAGCAAGGCCCACATATTATGAAAGGCATTATTAGCAATATTGTGGGTAATCCATTGGATTAAAAACAGTTAATTTCATCATTAATATTAAATAAAAGCCGCAATTTTAGTTATCGCGGTTTTTGTTATTTAGGTATGAAAATACTACAGTTGCTGCACCTTGCTTTTTAAGGCTTCCATTTGTTCAATAATATGTTTGATCATCAACTGGGAAACGCGTGAAATCTGGCGTTTAGGCGCCACACAGAGGGCAATGGTCAGCGGATGCAGCCCTTTTTCAGAGATAGGTTTAAAGACCACTTCATCTCGCTCGACATACGGTAAAACATCGAGATAACTAAAAATTCCAATCCCGGTATTTGCCTTAATGAGAGTATTCATCAGACGGATATCATTCGATTCCGTTTTACGTGCAGTTATAAATTGATGATGTTTATACAATGCCTGTACATAATCATGAATAATCAGGGGTTCGGCCGGAATAAAATGGTTGTCATTCAAGGTATCTGAAAAATAAATCTTTTCTGCTTGAGCAAGAGGATGAGACTTACCCATCACAAAACCTAAAGGCAGTTCCAGAAAGTGCAGGACTTCAATATGTTGATGGGATTTTGGATTCAGGATCAGGCCAAAATCCAGATCTGCCTCAATCACTTTTTTGGCTACAATTTCACTGTCTGCAACCCGGATATTAAAATTAATCCAGGGATAATGTTCATACATATATTGCACGGACTGCATGACAAAACCATCATTCAAGGCAGAAATTAAACCAAATTCGATGGTCCCACGCGTAAGCCCCTGAATTTCATCAAAGCGAATCCGGGTTTGCTGGAATTCTTTTTGCCATTTTATAACATCGGCATAGAGTAATTCGCCCGCCAGTGTCAGTTTTAAACCATTGGGCAAGCGCTCAAATAACATAATTCCTAGTTCTTCTTCAGCCAGAGCAATTTGCCGATGTACTGCAGACACGGAAATGAATAATTGATCTGCGGCCTTGCGTAAACTTCCCGTTTTCGCCACCGCGATAAAATATTCTGAAAATCGGGAAAAAGGCGTATTCATCAATTTAGTCAAGCAAGTACCACCGTTTATTTATATCAATATTTGAGATAAACGTGTTTATGCGAGTTTTATGCCAAAGAAGGTAGCTTTAATCGGCAAGTACATTTGTACATGGTTGATGTGTTCTAATTTTAAGAATGAATAGTACGAATCATTCTAATAGACAGAATGACAATAAATTAAGTAATTTCAATCATAAGCAAAGCCAAAATTGCACAGTTCTGTACTGTTCAAGGCCTGTAAAAAGAGACCATCCACAGTAAGAATATAGGTTTGATATGAACGCCATTCCAGTCATCAATTTATTCAACAAACCCTGCTATAGCCAGTTTGATGATCAGGACTGGGAAATTCTGGCTCGTCACTGGTATCCGGTTGCACGGATTCAGGACGTTTCTACCCAACCGCAACAAGTAACCCTGCTTGATGTCAAACTTGCACTGTATAAAACAGACAGTGGTGCAATTCACCTGGTTCGTGATCTCTGTCCACACCGGGGCGTACCCTTAACCAAAGGCTGGGTTTCGGGTGAAAATCTGGTCTGTCCTTATCATGGCTTACACTACAATGGCCAGGGAAAATGTATCAAAATTCCTGCACAACCCGAGCTGACCAACATTTCTGAGCGCTTTTCTCTGACCAAATTTCCAGTAGTGCAAAAATATGGCTTGATCTGGACCAGTATTTTTGGCCGTGACGAAGCAAAAGCCAATTTTCCTGTTTTAGATACCTGGGAGATGCCAGATCATCAGGCAATTTTACCGACGTTTGTGGATATTGGCGGCTCAAGTGGCCGTCAACTGGAAGGCTTTATTGATGTTGCACATTTTGCTTGGGTTCATCAGGGTTCTTTCGCAGATCCTGAAAATCAGGTTGTACCCAAATACACGACAGAACGTACAGATTACGGCCTGCATACCGAATATGTCAGCAGTGTCAGCAACTATCCACATGGTATGCAAGATTTGGCACCGGAAGGTTTTTCGTGGAAACGTGTATTTGATGTTTATCCACCGTTTTCTGCAGTACTGACCGTATATTTCCCCAAACAGGGACAATTAAAAATTCTCAATGCCTGTTGTCCGGTTTCACATAATAAAACCCGTTTATTTGTGCCACTGACACGCAACTTCGATACCACAGGAGATTTACAGGCAGTATATGACTTCAATGCACAAATTTTTGCCGAAGATCAGGACATGGTAGAAAGCCAGAAACCTGAAGAATTACCGCTCGATATTTCCATGGAAGCGCATTTTGAAGCAGATCGCTCTTCAACGACCTATCGTCGAATCTTAGCCGAGTGGGGATTAAGTAAACGTTATGTTGTCTAATATATTTTAAAATTTAAAAATATGGATTAAACTTTAAATAGAAACCCTATATTTTAATATAGTGGTTTTTATTTATATTTTTTAAATGATCAAAATATTATTCATACCCGCTTACTCTTTAATTAAAATTGATTAATATTATCAAAATTTGGAAATTAAAATAAATCAATCCAGGCAAACCCCGATTAGCTGATTCCAACCTCTTTCAATGATGAGAGAAAATAAAAATACCTGTAGAACATCATCCTTTCGGCGTATTACAAGCTAAACCTAACTATAAAAAAACTATTAATATATTTAAATATTAATGATTTATATCTAAAAAAATCTCATTCCCTCAATGAGTCTCAATACCTGATTCTATCATCTACATTTATCTTTGCTCATGAAAAATATGAAGCTCCAATTAAAAAAGGAATGCACAAATTTAAGGCATTTTATTTTATCTCACCACTTATAAGAAAAAATAAAAAAATCCTTCCATCAAATTAAATTTTAGGGTCAATTATAAAATTATTATTTATAAATTTAATAACAGTACGCTCTTATTAAATAAAAAACAAAAATATCTTTTTAAAAACCCTATTTTTATTATTTTTTATAAAAACTGGAATGCTTATTGCTAATTATATATTGGACAGACTGAGCGCATTTGAGTGAAGTCATTTTAAAGCATGTGTTGTATGACACAGAACAACCAAGAGCAGAATAGAATGAAAGAAAAAAATAGCTTGAAAACCGGATTGAAAAAATTGGTAGGGGTGTTAATGGCAAGCGGTGTAATGAGCATGGCCGCTGTCGCGAATGTTCAGGCCCAAGATAAAGCCGCGTTTGTTTATATTGGTCCAACCAGTGACCATGGCTGGACTTATTCTCACGATCAGGGCCGGATTAAGGCTGAAAAAACCCTCGCAGGAAAATACAAAACCTCTTATATCGAAAATGTCCCGGAAACGGCAGATGCCGAACGTGTAATCCGTAACCTGGCGCAGCAAGGCAATAAAGTCATTTTTGCGACTTCATTCGGTTATATGAATGCGATGGAGAAAGTATCCAAGCAATTTCCAAATACCGTATTTATGCATGCAACCGGTTATAAGCAGGGCAAAAATTTAGGGGTATA
The DNA here is from genome assembly GCA_963516025.1 of Acinetobacter lwoffii. Taxonomy (GTDB): domain Bacteria; phylum Pseudomonadota; class Gammaproteobacteria; order Pseudomonadales; family Moraxellaceae; genus Acinetobacter; species Acinetobacter lwoffii_R. Next base: position 9,815 of record CAUPZU010000038.1, on the reverse strand, counting down.
TGATGTCCGCACCTATGAAGGCGCTTATATGCTAGGTGTGGTCGCAGGGCAAAAAACCAAAAATAATGTTTTGGGCGTAGTTGCGTCTTTTCCAATTCCTGAAGTTATCCGTAATATCAATGCCTATACCCTCGGCGCACAAAGTGTAAATCCAAAAATTAAAACCAAAGTCATTTGGGTGAATTCATGGTTTAACCCGGGTAAAGAACGTGACGCAGCCTTGGCCTTGATTGCTCAAGGCGCAGATGTACTCATGCAAAATACCGATTCTCCAGCAGTGGTACAGGCGGCTGAACAAAAAGATGTCTTTGCTTTTGGCTGGGATTCTGACATGAGCAAATTTGGCCCTAAAGCGCATCTTGCTGCATCGGTTTTACATTGGGAAAAAATCTACACTCCAGTAATGACGCAAGTCAGCAATAAAACCTGGAAACCCAGTGCAATGTGGTATGGCGTGAAACAAAAAGCAGTCGATATTGAAAGCTTTGGTCCTTCCGTGTCGGCAGCCTCTAAAGCAAAAGCGCTCAGCGTACGTGATGGCATTTTAAAAGGCACACTGCATCCATTTACCGGCCCGATTCATAAACAGGATGGTACATTGGTCTTGGCAAAAGGCAAGCGCCTAGATGATGCGGCACTAAGTAAAATGAATTACTACGTGAAGGGCGTAGAGGGTTCATTACCGAAATAAAGCTTTGTCATTTTGCAATTCAAAAAACTTTAAATACTTTGATGTACTTTCCCGCATCCATCTGAATGCCTGCACGCTTCAGATGGATGCCGCACTGTCACAGCATTGAATAGGGCACTGATGATGACCTCTCAACACGATAGATCTGCTCATGCGCAAGAGTTGAACGCACGTTCTTCTTCAGGTGTACCGCGTTTACAGCTCATCAATATCTGTAAAAGTTACAATTCATTGAAAGCGAATGACCAGATACATTTAACCGTTCAACCTGGGCAAATTCATGCCATTTTGGGTGAAAATGGTGCTGGCAAAAGTACCCTGATGAAAATCATTTATGGGGCAACCAAGGCCAATCAAGGGCAAATCCTCTGGAACGGTAAAGAAGTTCATATTGATAACCCGTCGATGGCAAAAAAGCTCGGGATTGGCATGGTCTATCAGCATTTTTCTTTGTTTGAAACCTTGACCGTGGCGGAGAATATTTCACTGGGACTGGATGAAAAGATTCCTTTAAAAGCTCTAAGTCAAAAAATCATTGCAGTCTCAGAACAATATGGTTTACCGATTGATCCACGCCGCGAAGTACATTCTTTATCGGTAGGTGAGCGGCAACGTGTCGAAATTATTCGCTGCCTTTTGCAAAATCCCGCTTTAATCATTTTAGATGAACCGACTTCAGTATTGACACCACAAGCGGTACGGCAACTGTTTAAAACTTTACGGTTATTGGCCTCCCAAGGCGTTTCAATTTTATATATCAGTCATAAATTACACGAGATCAAAGAACTCTGTGATGAAGCGACCATCTTACGCAATGGCCGTGTCACCGGAAATGTTAATCCCAAACACAACAGCACCAGTGATTTAGCGCGCTTAATGATTGGTCGTGATTTACCGACCTATGTACGCCCAGAATATACAGGTGCAAAACAGGTGCTATTCCAGATCGAGAATCTGGATTACCAGTCTGATGACCCATTTGGTGTATCGCTGAAAAATATCAATTTAAATATTTGTGCCGGTGAAATTGTAGGAATCGCCGGGATTTCTGGCAACGGGCAAGCAGAATTACTATCTTTATTGTCGGGCGAAAACAGCCTGAAATATGGCCGGATGGTTCTGAATCAAATCGATATTTCCCAATTCAGTCCTGGACAACGGCGTGACTTGGGTCTGGGCTTTGTCCCTGAAGAACGTCTGGGCCGAGGAGCAGTCCCGAACATGACACTGTCCCAGAATGCCTTGCTGACCGCATTTCGGCAGAACCTGACGCAATGGGGATTAATCAAGTTTGCACAATGTAAGCTTTTTGCCGAGCACTGTATTGAAAAATTCGGGGTGAAAGCCAGTGGCCCAGAGGCAGAAGCACGTTCCTTGTCCGGTGGAAATCTACAAAAATTTATTGTCGGCCGGGAAATTTTGCAAAACCCGAAATTCCTGATTGTGGCTCAACCGACCTGGGGCGTTGATGTGGGCGCGTCCATGTTTATCCGGCAAACCCTGATTGATCTCTCTCGACAAGGTGTTGCCATTTTGGTGATTTCAGAAGAATTAGAAGAGCTGTTTGAAATCAGTGATCGTCTCTGCGTGTTGGCCAATGGTGAACTATCTCCAGCGATACCTACTCATGAAACCAATACTGAAAATGTTGGAATCTTGATGTCAGGCATTCCAGGCCATGACACTGCGATCATAGTAGAGGAGCAGCAAGCTCATGCTTAATATAACAAAAAAACAAATATATAGGTTGAGAGGAGAGCGACATGCATTTACTGGAACCGCGTGAACATCCCTCTCAAATCATGAAGTGGCTTTCACCGCTCATTGCGCTGCTAGCCATGCTGATTGTCGGTAGTATTCTGTTTTTAATGTTGGGGATTAATCCCGCGCAAGCCATGTACATCTTCTTTATTGAACCGCTGACATCGTCTTATGGTTGGAGTGAACTGGCAGTCAAAGCCGGACCTCTGATTATGATTGCCTTGGGGCTGACGGTCGGATTTCGAGCCAAATTATTCAATATCGGTGCTGAAGGTCAGCTCACCATGGGCGCGATTTTTGGCGGTGGTATTGCGATTTTATTTCATGATCACATCGGCTGGTGGATTCTCCCGTTAATGATCGTTATGGGCGCACTTGGTGGGGCACTCTGGGGTGCAATTCCTGCCTTACTGAAAACCCATTTTAATGCTGAAGAAACCCTGACCACCCTGATGATGAATTATGTCGCAGTATGTGTGTTGCTATACCTGGTCAATGGTCCCTGGCGTGATCCGGAAGGGATGAACTTCCCTCAATCGGTGGTTTTTAGTGAGAGTGCGACGCTGCCATTTATTGTAGAAGGCACACGCATTAATACCTCTATTTTTATCACTTTTTTTGCAGTCCTTCTGTTCTGGGTTTTTATGCGTAAAAGTCTGACGGCCTATAAACTGGAAGTCAGCGGTCAGGCACCTTTAGCTGCCAAATACGCAGGTTTTTCTTCCTCCAAAGCGATCTGGATGAGTCTGGTGATTTCCGGAATGATGGCAGGTATTGCCGGAATTTGTGAAGTGGCTGGACCTATTGGTCAGCTGAATCCGAACCTGTCCCCAGGTTATGGCTATGCGGCGATTATCGTGGCCTATCTAGGGCGTTTAAACCCCATCGGTATTGTGCTGTCAGGCTGTTTTATGGCGCTGATTTATCTGGGCGGCGAAATGGCACAAATGCAGTTGCAGCTTCCGGTCGCGATTACCGGTATTTTCCAGGGCCTGCTGTTATTTTTCCTGTTGGCTTCCGATGCATTAATTGAAAACCGTTACCGGTTTAGCAAAAAAATGGTGCCACCGGTCCCTCAGTCCACAGCAACCACCCTCTAACCCAATGTTGTCTACAGCAAAAGGAAGCATGATATGGCTTTAGAAATAACTGCAATTCTTGCAGGTACTGTTGCAGCAGCAACACCACTGATTTTCGCAGGTCTGGGGGAATTGGTCACACAGCGGACAGGTGTGATTAATCTTGGAGTAGAAGGGATGATGCTGGTCGGTGCAATTGCAGGTTTTGCTTTTGCTGCGCAATATGATGCCAGTGTATTAAGTGCCTTATTGATGGGTGGTCTGGCAGGCATGCTGATGGCCCTGATTTTTGCCTTTTTTACCTTGTCTTTAAGTACCAATCAATCCGCGTGCGGTTTGGCTTTAACCATTTTTGGACTCGGTATCTCTGCATTTTTGGGACAGAACTACGTCAGTATGGCTTTACCGGGTCTGGCTAATTTTAATATTCCACTATTAGCGGATATTCCAGTATTGGGTCCGATTTTGTTCCAGCAAAACTATGTGGTTTATCTGTCAATCTTGGTCTTCTTTCTGGTGTGGTTTGTCTTGGCCAAAACCCGTTTGGGCTTATTGCTTAAAGCAGTCGGAGAATCACCGGAAAGTGCGCATGCCATGGGTTATCACGTGTTGGCGATTCGTTATGGCGCAGTGCTATTTGGCGGTTTGATGGCAGGGGTTGGCGGAGCATTTTTATCGACCGTATATACCCCGATGTGGATTGAAAATATGGTGGCAGGCCGCGGCTGGATTGCCATTGCACTGGTAGTATTTGCGGTGTGGAAACCAACACGTTTAATGCTCGGCGCTTACCTGTTTGGGGGCGTAACCATTTTGCAATTTCACGCCCAGGCGCTTGGAATCAAGGTGCCGAACGAGCTGCTTGCCGCATTGCCCTATATAGCCACCATTGTGGTACTGGTCATGATTTCACGGAATAAAAAAGTACTCAAAATGAATTTGCCATCTTCTTTAGGCAAAACCTTCGTGCCATAACCGCAGCCATTCATCATAAATAGAATAGATTTGAGTATAAATCATGAAAATTTTAACAGCTTCCTATGTCCTTACCATGAACACGCAGAATGAATGTATTAAAAATGGCGCGATACTGATTGATGGTGACAAAATAAAAGCAGTGGGTACATTGAGTTAACCCAATGCTATCCAGAGGTGCTCATTGAGGATTACCCACAAACGATCCTGATGCCGGGCTTGATCAATACCCATTGTCATTCCGGTTTATTGCGTGGTACGGCTGAAGGATTACCGGTTTGGGATTGGTTACAGCAGTATATTGACCCGATGCACCGGGTGTTGACACCAGAGGATGCGAAAATCGCCTCCTATTTATGTTATGCCGAGGCACTATTGTCGGGAACGACCACCATCGTTGATATGTGGCGTTATATGGACGGAAGTGCTGAAGCTGCGCAAGCATTGGGAATTCGTGCCGTTCTAGTACCTTATGTCGCGGAACATCCGGATCACAATTATTTTGAAACCTTAAAAAGTAATGAGGCTTTAATCAACCGTTGGCATCAGCAGGCGAATGGACGTATTCAGGTTTGGGTGGGTTTAGAGCACCTGTTTTATGCTGAAGCTTCAGCATTAAGCCTCATTGAGAAACTTTGTCAGGATTATCAAACCGGTTTTCATACCCACAGCAATGAAAGCCAATTTGATGTACAGGAAAACCTGCGCCGTTCAGGTATTCGCCCAATTGAGAGTCTGCAAAAACTGGGCTTGCTAGATCTGCCTAAAACTTTGTTGGCACATTGCGTCTGGACAGATGCAAATGAAATTCAGATTTTAAGGCGACATGCGGTAGGGGTTGCGCACAATCCTATTTCCAACATGAAGTTGGCTTCCGGTGCAGCGCCTGTCGTTGAAATGCTACGTCAAGGCGTTGCGGTGGGTTTGGGTACTGACGGAGAAAAAGAAAACAATAACCTGGATCTATTTGAAGAAATGAAAACGGCATCATTGCTGGCCAAATTTTCTTCGCTGGATGCGGCCGCCCTGGATGCCTGGTCAGTCTGTCAAATGGCTACGATTACAGGAGCTAAAGCCTTGGGTATGCAAGATGAAATTGGTTCATTGGAAGTCGGCAAACAGGCCGACCTGATTGCGGTGAAACTGGATACACCGCGGATGATGCCGTTGATTGATCATAGAAAATTATTTAATTTGCATACCAATTTAGTCCATGCAGTTCAAGGCCAAGATGTCGTGATGACGATGGTGGCGGGACAGATTGTGGTTAAAAATGGCCGTTTGATCAATGCCGATTTACACGCTCTAATTGATCAAGTGAATCAGGCGGCGCCACGCTTGTTTGAACGTCGTGATCAGTGGTTTGCAAAGCAGGGGCAAACGGTGAATGAATTACAGCGGGAAGAATTTTAAGATTTACGTGGGGGTTGAGGTTATTCATTGATAGTGGGGTGACTTTTATCATGATTAGTTACGTTAAAGCTAAAACAGCCATTTATTAAAGGAATATTTTAAAAAATAAGGCTAAATTTTTAATTAAGTTACTTTTTATAAAGAATATATATAGTTTGGTAACCGCGCTTAACTCACGAGAAATTGAAAAATAAATAACTGTTATAGTGATATAGAATATTCAATATATCTCATTAAAATGAAAAAATTAATCATAATTTCAAGTACTTGTTTATTTCTCTTGAGTATTTCTATTCAGGCAGAAACTCGAGCAGAAAATAATTCAGAGATTTATGCGTTATGGGAACAATATTACCAAATAGAAAAAAACAACCCAGAGCAGGCAACGCATCTTTTGCAGCAAATTAGCCAGAAATCGCCGGAGGATCCAAAAGTCTGGAAAACCTGGACATATCTGGAAATGCGAAAAAATAATAATCCCGAAGCTTTAATCTATATTGATCGAACGCTTGAATTAACACCAAATGATGAACAATTGTTGTTGCAAAAAGCTTATCTATTGAATGCTGCTCAGCGTAATCCCGAGGCTTTAGAAATATTTAAAAAACTGCAAAGTTCCTCAAATCCTGAAACTGCAGCAAAAGCCCAACAGGCAGTACTCAATTTAAATGGAACAATAAGTGGTCAGACTAAAAACACCTTTGCCGATATCTATTTTTCTCCTTCTTTTGAAGGACGTTATGACACGGCCATCTTACCTTTGAAGCTCCGTTATGGACGTTATTGGGGAGAAGAGAACCGTGGCCAGATTTATGGCTTTGCCAGTATTAACAAGGATACCCAATCTACCGGCGGTGCGCGACCTGAAATTATTGACCAGAATGCAGCCATTGTCGGTGTTGGAACAAATTACCGTCCTTGGGAATGGCCGCTCTATCTATATCTGGAAATCGGTGGAAGTTATGATCTAATCGATTTAAATCGAGACAAATTCAGGGAAAGCATTAATTTTGGTTTGACCGGTTATCAGGAATGGTATTGGCATGATTCCGAAACCAGTCATAGTCCGGTTACCCAAAAGACTCAGTATTTTGCCGAACTGTATGGCAATGCAGCGAGCTATTCACGTGAAGATTATAATGTAATTGGCGACCTGCGCCTGCGTACCGGTTGGAACTTTAACCGGGATCATCTGGGCAATATTCAGACTTATTTGAAGCTACATACGATTAATGACTCCAATAATGAATTTTATAACAACCTAGCAGAGCTGGGACCGGGTATAGCCTGGCAACCTGCAGACTTTCCGGTCAAGCTACGTGTTGAACAGATGTATGGCAAATATGTAAATGGGGCACCTGTGTCTGGAAAAAGAACTTTTGATAATACCCGAGTGGAACTGACTTATTACTGGAGCTTTTAATCATGCCGATTGATCTTTCTTTTATTTTTGGTACCCGCCCTGAACTAATTAAATTAGCACCCGTCATCTTAAAGGCCCAGCAAGATTCACGATTTAGAGTCAATGTGGTATTTACCGGTCAGCATCTGGAATTGGTACAGGATGCGATCGAGTTTTTCCAAATCAAGATTGATCATCACCTGCAAATCATGCAGCCCGGCAAAAGTCTAAATATCCTATTAAGCAAGGCATTGACTGAACTGGATCAGGTCTATCGTGACATGCCGAATTGTGATGTGATTATAGTGCAAGGGGACACCACCACTGTACTTGCAGGGGCTCTTGTGGCCTTTAATCTGAATATTCATCTGGCGCATGTTGAAGCCGGATTACGCTCTTTTAATCTGATGCATCCATTCCCGGAAGAAGGGAACCGGCAACTGGTTTCCCGTTTGGCCCGCTGGCATTTTGCCCCTACCTGGCGTTCTGCAGAAAACTTGCGTCAGGAAAATATTCCGGACCAGCAGATTTTTATTACCGGTAATACCGTGGTTGATGCTATTTATCATGCCCGTGATTTAATGCAATCTTCTTCTCAGCAGTCTGAGCAGAGGTTAGAGCGAATGGGGCTGAAATTAAGTGAGCAAGATAAACTGGTCTTGCTGACCGCACATCGACGGGAAAATTTTGGTGAAGGTATTCAAAATATCTGTGCCGCCATCCATACACTATGTCGCCGTTATCCAGAGCTGCATTTTGCTTGGCCTGTGCATCTCAATCCGCAGGTACATGAAATTGCCTATCGTGAGTTTCTGAATCATCCGCAGGTACATTTGTTAAAACCTCTGGATTATCCGGACTTACTGGCTGTTTTAGGTGCAGCCTATTTTATTATGACTGATTCAGGCGGTATTCAGGAAGAAAGCCCCACCTATCAAAAACCGGTGCTCATACTGCGGGATGTAACTGAACGCCCGGAAGTGATTGAAGCAGGTTGTGGAATACTGGTCGGTACCGACCAGGCCAAAATCGTACAAGAGTTTTCTCGTCTAATGGATGATTCAGCCTATTATCGACAACATGCAGAAGTCGAAAATCCATTTGGTGATGGTTATGCTTCGGAACGTATTTTGGAACAGATGTTGCAAGATTTAACAGTCAGAGCTTAGTAATTGATTTTCATCCACAAATAAAGCCAGAGCACACTGGCTTTATTTAAATAATGTGGACCATCAAAAATATAGACACGCTCTCCAGCATAAGCTTTCAACTGTTTTGCAATTTCCCAAGGATAAGCTGCACGAAAGCCGCCTCCCGGTTTAGGGCGGAAAGCTTCGAGAATAATTACAACTCTTTTGTCACCGACCTGATGTTTAAGGTTTTGATAAATCACCGCAGCCTCTTCAGGACTGCGCGTGCCCACACCGACGCCATCCTGAAAAAAAACTTGGGCATTATCAGGCAACCAGCTTTCAAGCCAATAATGTAAAAACCGTGATTTGCGGTCTGCACTATAGATGCTGATCCAGACCGGTCGCTGGAACTCGGCAACATAACGCGCCAGATTGGCAACTCCATGCCAGCTTGGGTCAGCTTCTACAGGAAAATAATAAGCAGCAGGCTGAACTGGAAGAGAAGTTTTAATAATCTGTTGGGATTGTAAAAAGAGCTGGTTAATATTTTCACGTGCCACAGGTTCCTGAAAAATGCCTGCCAGACCTAAGATAACCTGCTTGGACCAGGGTTGTTCCGCAATCGTATTCCAGTCCGGCTGATGTTGCCATTGGGCTCCGGGGATTTCTTTAAAAAAGGAGCGTCCGTCTACAATACTCCATTGAGTGACTAAGGTATCGATGCCTAATAATTGCCAGTTACCGGAGGCGTGACTCATCTGGTCAACCTGCCAGAAAATACCCTCAATTTTAGGCGCTGTTACCGCTTTAGCATCTGCACGTGCCATAAGAAACGCAGAGCCAGTAAAAGCCAAGGCAGGAAGTGCTAGTAACACTAGAAAGCCTAAAATCAGGTATTTTTTCATCATTATTCTTCTTCTTTGGTTTTTTGTGCCTTACGTGTTCTGCGCCAGAACAGCAGCCCTATAATAAGCGCAGCAACAATCACTAGAATAATAGCAATAGTTCGCATGGAAATCTGTTCAATTATTGGGGTTTCTGTTTTTTCTATAGCGGTTTGACTAAGTACGGTAATTTGTCCTTGGGCAGAAATAAACAAGGCCGCAGTATTGTTCGGGATTTTCTGCTGGATTTGCGGCCAGAAGCGGGCAAAATTTTCTACCCCGAGGTTGTTGTCGCTATAAATCCAGAAATTCCCGTTTCTGACGGTGATCAAACTACCATTTGCCGTAGTAGGTAAGTAAAGAATCTGACTGTATTTTTGCAATTCGGATTGATAACGCTGGGCATTCAGCAGGATATTTATGGTTTTAGGTGTACTTGGATTCAGCTGGGTGATATTCAGACCAATTGGATCATTG
>CAUPZU010000037.1:0-17111 GCA_963516025.1 Acinetobacter lwoffii | reverse complement strand
AACGACCTTCGGGTTATGAGCCCGACGAGCTACCAGACTGCTCCATCCCGCATCAGCGTACAAATAACATTTCAGTTTAAAAGACTTAAACTGCTTTTAAAGTTTGCATCTTTAAAAGATTGGTAGCGGGAGCTGGATTTGAACCAACGACCTTCGGGTTATGAGCCCGACGAGCTACCAGACTGCTCCATCCCGCATCAGCGTACAAATAACATTTCAGTTTAAAAGACTTAAACTGCTTTTAAAGTTTGCATCTTTAAAAGATTGGTAGCGGGAGCTGGATTTGAACCAACGACCTTCGGGTTATGAGCCCGACGAGCTACCAGACTGCTCCATCCCGCATCAATAGAAGTTTTTCAGCTGCATACACCAACTTAAATTTCTGGATTATAAGTTGGTGCGGAAGGGGGGACTTGAACCCCCACGCCCGAAAGCACTACCACCTCAAGGTAGCGTGTCTACCAATTCCACCACCACCGCAGCTGTGACGCATTCTAGTCGCATCACTAAAAAAAAGAAAGGACTAATTAAAACTATTCGGTCGTTTCTGGTGCAGTTGGTGAAGTTTCATTCGATTGCACAGGTGCGGTCGGCGCAGACTGAACCGATCCCAAACTATAGGCATTCGATGTTTGTTGCTTGGCTAAAATCGCCAAAGTCAGACTGGTCACGAAAAACAGTGCAGTAAAAATCGCAGTCAAACGGGTCATAAAATTACCCGAACCCGATGCTCCGAATACTGTCGCTGCACCACCGCCACCGAAAGAGGCACCAGCATCTGCACCTTTACCATGCTGAACCAAAATCAAGACAATCATCAAAACAGCTAAGATAATATGTACTACCAGCACAAAAGTTTGCATGCTGAACTCCTAATTATTGTGTATTTGCAAATGCATGAGCAATTTTATGGAACGACTCAGCATTGAGTGATGCACCACCGACCAATGCCCCATTGATATCTGGGCAGGCTGCTAACTCTACTGCATTTTCCGGCTTGACACTACCACCATATAAAATAGCCATAGTCTCGCCATAGCCCGTGATCTGGCTTAAACCTTGACGGATTTGTGCATGCATGGCCTGTGCATCTTCCGGAGAAGCGGTCTTACCAGTACCAATCGCCCAGATCGGCTCATAGGCAATCACGATATTTTTCCATTGCTCTGATTCAACCACAGCAGCAATATCACAAATTTGTTGTAATACGACAGCTTCTGCCTGCCCGGATTCACGTTGTTCCAGACTTTCACCCACACAATAAATTACCGTCAAACCGGCACTTAAAGCATTCTTGATTTTAGCATTTAAAATATCCGCATTTTCTGCAAATGTTTCACGGCGCTCGGAATGACCCACCAGTACATACTGGATTTGGCTGTCTGCGAGTAATTCAGCACTGACTTCACCGGTGTACGCACCCGTTCCTGAAATACGTGAAACATCTTGTGCTACGGTATAAATCGGACGAACCGCAGATGACAGCTCTGCCTGAATCTGGCTTAAGGCAATGGCAATCGGTGCCACACCTAAATGACATTGATCTTCAGCAATCGGTGCAGTTTCCAACAAATTCTTAATACCACGCACCAAGCTCAATGCCTCTGCCTGCACCGGATTCATTTTCCAGTTACCTATCACCCAAGGGGTAATCGTCGAAACCGACATAATTAACCTATTTCATTTACATATTTTGAATTGGGCACATTCTACACGGAATTGGAAAATTAAAAGAATAGTTTTCTTATCACTCATTCTCGGTTTAGACTATCCAAAATGGTTATTTTTTGTTATCACTTAAAAAAATGGGGACTTCTTCCAACCAGTTCATGCTTTTACTGGAGATGAGGAAGCTAGCAGCACTCTTAGCTATGGTATTTTTACGCAACAAACGTATAATTTTAATATAGCAATTAAAAAAATTTTATGAGTAGGCATTTATAGCATGACAGCATTACAGGGGTCGCCGAGATTTACCGGATTTATTCGTCGTTTGGTCGAGGAAGGCGTGATCTCGGCTGAAGATATGCGCAGTGCTTTGGCGCATGCCAAGCAAGAAAAAACAGATATTGTGGCAGAGTTAATTCACCAGCAACAGCTTTCTCCAACCGTGATTGCTGAAACAATTTCGGTTGAATTTGGTGAACCGCTGTTTGATATTAGTGCCTACGACCCTGCACAAATTTTACGTGATGCAATTGATGAAAAGTTAATAACCAAGCATCGTGTTCTGCCGATTTTTAAAAATTCCAGTATTTTATATGTAGCGACCAGTAATCCGACCAATATTGAAGCGATTGATGCCGTTCGTTTTTCTACCAAACTCAATATTGAAACCGTTATTGTTGAACATAATAAGCTTGAAAAACTCATCGAGCAGAATTTTACTGAAGAAAGCACCTTTGAGTTTGATGAAGATTTTGATCTGGATGTCGATGTCGATACCTCGGATCCAAATAAAGAGGATGAAGAAAGCAATAAAGGTGATGAAGCGCCGATTGTCAAATATATTAATAAATTGCTGATTGATGCGATCCGTATGGGGGCTTCAGACTTACACTTTGAACCTTATGAAAAAATCTATCGGGTACGTTACCGGGTCGATGGGGTGCTACGTCAGATTGCAACCCCGCCCTTACAGCTGGCAAATCGCCTGTCTTCGCGTCTTAAGGTTATGTCGCAAATGGACATTTCGGAAAAGCGTGTACCTCAAGATGGTCGTATTAAGTTAAAACTTTCTAAGAATAAAGCCATTGATTTCCGTGTTAACTCTCTCCCTACCCTGTTTGGCGAGAAGCTGGTACTGCGTATTCTGGATCCATCCAGCGCGATGCTGGGGATTGATGCTCTGGGCTATGAACCGGAACAAAAAGAACTGTTTATGCAGGCGCTGGACAAACCGCAAGGGATGCTCCTAATCACTGGCCCGACAGGTTCTGGTAAAACAGTTTCTCTTTATACCGGTCTGAATATTTTAAACCGTGAAGATACCAATATTTCGACAGCGGAAGATCCGGTCGAGATTAACTTGCAAGGAATTAATCAGGTCAACGTCAATAATAAAGTCGGCCTGACTTTCTCTGCCGCACTGAAGTCCTTCTTACGCCAAGACCCAGACATCGTAATGGTCGGTGAGATCCGGGATCTGGAAACTGCCGAGATTGCGATTAAAGCTGCGCAGACCGGTCATATGGTGATGTCGACCTTACATACCAACAGTGCGCCTGAGACCTTGACCCGTTTACGTAATATGGGCGTACCTTCTTTCAACATTGCCACCTCGGTGAATCTGGTCATTGCACAACGACTGGCACGTCGCTTGTGTTCGCAATGCAAGAAACCTGCCGAGATTCCGCAACAGAGCTTATTAGAAATGGGCTTTACCGAAACCGACTTGCAGCAACCTGAGTTCCAAATTTATGAACCGGTGGGCTGCAATGAATGTCGCGAAGGCTATAAGGGTCGTGTAGGTATTTATGAAGTTATGAAAGTAACACCCGAAATTTCCAGAATTATTATGGAGGACGGCAATGCACTTGAAATTGCCGATGCTTCCGCACGTGCAGGTTTTAACAATTTACGCCGGTCAGGTTTAATCAAGGTGATGCAGGGGGTGACTTCTTTACAGGAAGTCAATCGTGTCACCAGCGAATGATCGGGCGCTGATCTAAAATAAGGATAAAGGTATGGCAGCAGTAAAGAAAGGCCAGATGATGCCGATCTTCAGCTATGAAGGAATTGATCGTAAAGGGGCAAAGATCAAGGGGGAATTGCCAGCAAAAAATATGGCTTTGGCAAAGGTCACCCTTCGAAAACAAGGCATCAGTATCAAGACCATTCGGGAAAAGAAAAAAAATATTCTTGAAGGCTTGATGAAGAAAAAAGTCTCAACACTGGATATTACGATTTTCACCCGACAGTTGGCGACCATGATGAAAGCCGGGGTTCCACTGGTACAAGGCTTTGAAATTGTCGCAGAAGGTCTGGAAAACCCGGCGATGCGCGAAGTGGTACTGGGAATTAAAGGTGAGGTTGAAGGCGGTAATACTTTTGCCGGAGCACTGCGCAAATATCCACAATATTTCGACAACCTATTCTGTTCACTGGTCGAATCTGGTGAACAATCTGGTGCTTTAGAAACCATGCTAGATCGCGTTGCGATTTACAAAGAAAAAAGCGAACTACTCAAGCAAAAAATCAAAAAAGCCATGAAATATCCTGCTGCGGTGGTTGTAGTCGCCCTAATTGTTACCATCATTCTGATGGTCAAAGTGGTCCCGGTTTTCCAGGATTTATTCTCTTCATTTGGTGCGGACTTACCGGCTTTTACCAAAATGGTGGTCAATATGTCGGAATGGATGCAAAAGTATTGGTTCCTGCTGATTATCGCCATTGGGGTCGTGATTACCGCTTTTCTTGAAGCGAAAAAACGCAGCAAGAAATTCCGCGATTTTCTGGATAAGGCCGCACTCAAAGCCCCGATTTTTGGTGACCTGGTGTATAAAGCGATTATTGCACGTTATAGCCGCACTTTGGCCACGACTTTCGCAGCTGGTGTTCCCTTGATTGATGCACTGGAATCCACTGCCGGCGCTACCAATAACGTCGTGTATGAAGATGCCGTGATGAAAATCCGTGAAGATGTCGCCACAGGTCAACAACTACAGTTTGCCATGCGCGTGACCAACAAATTCCCATCCATGGCAGTACAAATGGTCGCGATTGGTGAAGAATCTGGTGCACTAGATGCCATGCTAGACAAAGTAGCCACACATTATGAAAATGAAGTCGACAATGCAGTTGACGGCTTAACTTCGATGATGGAACCGCTAATTATGGCCGTTCTCGGTGTGCTCGTTGGTGGTCTGGTGATTGCCATGTACCTTCCAATCTTCCAAATGGGTTCTGTGGTTTAATGCAAGATCTTATTCAATATTTTATTCAAAACCCAACGGCGCTGTATATCGCAGTTGGGCTTTTTAGTTTATGTATCGGCAGCTTTCTGAATGTGGTGATCTACCGCACTCCCAAGATGATGGAACAGGAATGGCGTACCGATTGTCAGATGTTCTTGCATCCGGAACAGCCGGTGATTGATGAAAGTAAACTTAGCCTGAGCAAACCCGCTTCGACTTGTCCTAAATGCCATCAGCCGATCCGCTGGTACCAGAATATCCCCGTTATCAGCTGGCTGGTCCTGCGCGGAAAATGTAGCAATTGCCAGAATCCCATCAGTATCCGTTATCCATTTGTTGAAATTCTGACAGCAGTTTGTGCACTGCTTGTCGTAGCAGTATTTGGCCCGACAATGCAAATGCTGTTTGGTCTGATCCTGACTTATGTACTGATTGCGCTAACCTTTATTGATTTTGACACCCAGCTATTACCTGACCGTTATACCCTGCCCTTGGCTGCACTAGGTCTGGGGGTAAATAGTTATGCACTCTATACCTCCCCAAGCTCTGCCATCTGGGGCTATATCATTGGTTTTCTGTGTCTATGGATAGTGTATTACCTGTTTAAAATCATTACCGGCAAGGAAGGCATGGGTTATGGCGATTTTAAATTGCTAGCCGCTTTGGGTGCCTGGATGGGTCCGTTATTACTGCCTTTAATTGTGCTGCTGTCTTCCCTGGTAGGTGCGATTATTGGCATCATTCTGCTAAAAGTCCGCAAGGAAAATCAGCCTTTTGCTTTTGGTCCTTATATTGCGATTGCCGGCTGGATTGCTTTTCTTTGGGGTGAACAAATTATGAAAGTGTATTTAGGTCAATAAATTGAAATTTGTACTCGGTTTAACTGGTGGGATTGGCAGTGGCAAGTCTGCTGCCAGTCAGTGGTTTGAAGCACAAGGGATCACGGTGGTCGATGCCGATGTGGTAGCACGTGAAGTGGTCGAAATTGGTCAGCCTGCACTGGCCCAGATTCAGCAGGCTTTTGGTGATTGGGTATTACTTGAAGATGGTTCACTAAATCGTCGTGCCTTGCGTGAACATATCTTCCAGTCTCCTGAAGCACGCAAGACCCTGGAAAGTATTACCCATCCGGCAATTCGCACTTCCATTATCCAGCAACTACATGCTGCGCAAAGTCCCTACGCTATTCTAGTTTCACCACTGCTGTTTGAAACTAATCAGCATGAACTGACTCAGCATACCTTACTGATTGATGCCACCATCGAACTGCAAATTGAGCGGGCCTCGCAACGTGATGGCCAGAATATCGAACAAATTCGCAATATCATTGCCGCCCAAATGTCCCGCGAACAAAAGCAGACCATGGCCGATGATATTGTCCTAAATGATGGTCATCTGGATCATCTCTATGCTCATCTCAGACCATTACATCAAAAATATTTAAACATGGCAGCCAGCTGAAGCATAAAAAAAGCAGTCTGATTAAGACTGCTTTTTTTGTTCTGCCAATTTTAGGCTTAGACTATCCTGATGCTGTAACCAGCGCCACGGTTGTAAGGCCCCAACTGCCATACCCATCAGGCCACACACCATGGCCAGGCTTAAAGTTTCATTTAATAAAGGTACAGCCAGAATTGCCGCAATAAAAGGTGCAAGATTGGTAATACTGCCTGCCTTAAATGCACCGAGACGCTTGATGGCTTCCACATAGCTTAAAGTGGCAATAATCACCACAAATATGCCGTGAAAAATGGTCTGAAACAGTAAATGCTTGGGTTCAGGCACATTCAGGTTTTTCGGTAAAAATAATAGGTAAATTGGCACATATATCACTGCCGACCAGATCGCGACACCACACATTGCCTGCCAGGCAGTTAGCTGATATTTACGCAATAAAACGGTAAAAATCGCCCAAAGTATAGCACTGATAAAAAACAGCCCGTCCCCTGCCCCAAAGGCCACACCATTTTCCTGATACATCAGCATACTCATGAGACACAGTACTACGATCATAATGATCAGGCTGGCCCAGGTATGTTTATCAAAAGCCTGCCCCATCAGAAAAAAAGCCATGATCGCGGTACAGATCGGAATACAGCCATTCAAGAAAATTGCAGCATGGGCGGTAGGTGCGTAGTGAAAAGCACTATAGGCAAACAGGCAATAAATCACTCCGCCAATCATAGCTAAAATAAAAGGCTCTTTTTTCAGTAAAAAAGCGGCCTCTTTACGATAAAGCAAGATCGGCATCAGAATCAGGAAGGCCAAAGAAAAACGCAAGGCCACAATATCCCAAGCACTGATCTGCCAAAGCGCATTCAGGCGGGCCGTTAAGGTAAAACCGCCCCAGATGCACATGGTAACAACTAAAAAAACATAGCCTTGGGTACGGTCTGACAATGCCATCATCAATTAAAGGTTACGCTGACGGCAAGCTTCATACAGTGCCATACCGGTCGCCACACTGACATTCAGGCTTTGCAGATTACCCGCCATCGGGATATACACCGTCTGATCGCATTGGCTTTGTGTAATTGAACGTAGACCGGTATCTTCCGCACCCATCACCACACAGACACCAGTACCGGTGAAATCAAACTCCTGAATCGGCAGCGCTTTTTCATCCAGCATGGTACCGACGACTCGCACATTAAAGTCTTCTTTGATTTGCCCCAAGGTACGCGCCAGATTAGTCACCTGAATAAATTTGACTTTGTCCGCACCACCAGCAGCCACTTTACGTGCTGTCGGGGTTAAAGTTGCAGAACGATCACGTGGCGCAATCACTGCCTCAACGCCCATTGCAGCGGCTGTACGGATACAGGCACCGAGATTGTGCGGATCGGTAATATGATCAAGAGCCAATAACAATGCTTGAGGATTCGCACTCAATAATGACTCAAGATCTTTTTCATTCAGGGTCGGATGTGCACGTACCGCAGCGACCACACCTTGGTGAAACGGTTGCCCGGCCAGTTTCTCCAGTTTGTCACGGCTGGCTTGCTGCACACTGATCCCAAACGGTTCAGCCAGTTCCAGTACACGCTTTAAACGCTGATCATCGCGTCCTTTGAGAGTGAATAATGTCAAGACACGTTCAGGCTCAAGCTCTAACAATGACTCCACTGAATGTACGCCATAAAAATATTCAGGTTTTGCCATGAACGACCTCTAGATTAGTTATATACAAAAGAAAAATCCCGTAAAGCTGACTTCACAGGATTTCTATAGCTGATTAGTTTAACCGATTCGCACTGAAATTTCTTGCCCGGTTTGCACTGATCTTGAATCTGGACTTAACCTTCAAAATGGCAGACATAGTCCAGCACATCATCGGTTTCAATTTTAAAACGGCTATTGCCCGGCACATAGAAAGACTGACCGGCACGGAACAGCTCACTTTCTTCGCTATCGCCAATCTGAACACGGCATTCACCTGAAACAATTTCCATACGCTCAGGAACATGTGTTTCAAAGGTCAAAGCATTTTCTGATGGCAGAATGACACCCAACGTTTTCTTGGTCCCGTCTTCAAATTGTACAATGTGACTAATACACAACCCGCCGAAATATACATTAGATTTTTTAAGTACCGATACATGATCAAACTGAGCTGACATGCGATTTCTCCAGATAAAGCATTTTGTAATATTTTGATTGCTGTAGTTTAAATGTGCACCCTCAACTAATCAATCGAAGTTTATCGACGCCGATGAAATATTCTGTATCGTCTAAACCTCTGCTATTTGAAGCATGTTTTGACCTGTATTTTGCTGACATATAAGCTTAAGTTTCAATTTGCACGTGCTCTTGTGAAACAGGCTCAATTGAGTCATTAATTTAAAGATTGAGGATGTCAAAAATATGAAAATCAGCAGTGAATTAACGCACTTCTGAGTCAGCTTCTTGCGAAAATACAGTGAAATAAGCATATATGAATCGTTAAAATTTAAGATAGAATGAAATTGATTCGTCCTGATTTATAATAATCACAGCCATGTTGTGACCTCAATCCAACATCAGGCTATTTCAATCAAACTTTTCGCAGCCCGGATGCGTTTATGCTGACACATTTAACTCTGATCAATTTTGCTTTAGCTGAACATCTTGCTATTGATATTGATAAAGGTTTTAACGTTTTAACCGGTGAAACCGGTGCAGGTAAATCCCTCTTACTGGATGCATTGTCTGCCTGTTTGGGTGAGCGAACCGATACTAATTATGTGCGTTATGGCTCAGAAAAAGCCGATGTCACCGCCAGTTTCAGCTATCAGGAACACAGTCCTGAAGCCGGCTGGTTAAAAGAACATGAACTGGATGACGAGTCAGGTGAAATTCATTTACGCCGGGTGATTTTTGCCACCGGCCGTAGCAAGGCATGGATTAATGGACGTCCGAGCAGTCTGTCTGAACTGAAAGAAATTGGACGTCTGCTGGTACAACTCTATAGCCAGCATAGCCAGCAACAATTATTAGAACCCCCTTATCCGAAGCACTGGCTGGATCGTTATTATCATTTTTATGCGCCGGCCCAAGAAGTACGTGATGCGTATAGCACTTGGCAAAAAAATATCCGCCAGCATCAAGCAGCTTTGGATGCACAAGCGACACGCAAGCAGCGTCTGGAAACCCTTGAGCTGCAAATCGAAGAACTAGAAGAAATTGTTCAGACGGATTATCCGGAAATTGAGCAGGAATTTGATCGGCTCTCGCATCATGAAGCCATCATGCAGGACTGTGTCTATAGTCTGAATGTGCTGGATGAAGCTGAACAGAATATCACTCAGGAACTGGCATCAATTATGCGTCGGGTCGAATCGCATGCTGGACGCAGTGAGCAGCTCTCCGGGATTTATACTTCCCTGCTGAATGCCCAAAGCGAACTTGAAGATGCAGCAGCGAATTTACGCCAGTTCATGGATCGGCAAAGTTTTGATCCGGAACGCATGGAAGTACTAAATTCGACTTTAGAAATCTTCCATCGTCTGGCACGTAAATATCGTACCCAGCCAGAATTACTCAAAGAAGAATATGAAGCCTGGCAAACCGAATTAGAACAGCTGCATCAACTGGAAGATCCGGAAACACTGGCTGAACAGGTCGCGGTTTCTTATCAGGAGTTTCTGGATAAAGCCCAACATCTGGATCAGATTCGCCGTGAAGCCGCAGCACCGTTGGCCAAGCAGCTCACTGAGCAGGTCAAACAACTGGCATTGCCTGAAGCACATTTTGAGTTCAAGTTTGAGCCTTTGGAGCATCCCTCTAGTGAAGGTCTCAGCTTTATTCAATTGCTGTTTACTGCCAATAAAGGCATTCCGGCACAGCCTTTGGCCCGGGTTGCATCAGGCGGTGAACTCTCGCGTATTGCGCTAGTGATGCAAGTCATGAATGCGGAAAAAACCGAAGCTGAAGTGCTGGTCTTTGATGAAATTGATGTCGGGATTAGTGGTGGTACCGCAGAGATTGTCGGGCGTTTACTGGCCGATCTGGCCCAGCATGTACAGATTCTGTGTATTACCCATCAGGCACAAGTGGCAGCACAATCTGATCAGCACCTACTGGTGAAAAAACAGCAGACTGATCCTGCCAGCAGCACAATCATCAACCTTGAAGAAAATGAAATTATTCAGGAGCTTGCTCGAATGACAGGCGGTGTGGAGATTAGTGAAACCACCTTGCAACATGCCCGCCAGTTACGTCAGCTGAAATTTCAGCAGGCTTGAAGATTTACAATCTGGACAAATAAAATTTGGTGAATCCAAAAAGCTCTAGTAACGTAGCTATTAGGATCATAGGATTTCTCTGCGAAGAAATTAATTTTAAGGAGAACTGCTCAGGTGACCAAACAGTTTCTGACACATCGTTGTCTGATTGCACCGCCGCATGCGAATGATGATTTTTTTGCCCAGACGGTCATTTATCTCGCGCGTCATGATGAAGATGGTGCCCAAGGCATCATTATCAATCGACCTGCCGGCATTCAAATTAAAGAATTGCTGAATGATCTGGATATTGAAGCAGATAATGTCAATCCGCATGAGGTATTGCAAGGTGGCCCTTTGCGCCCTGAAGCCGGCTTTGTCTTGCATACCGGTCAGCCGACCTGGCATTCCTCCATCGCCGTGGGTGAAAATGTCTGCATTACTACCTCCAAAGATATTCTGGATGCCATTGCACATAATGAAGGTGTCGGTCGCTATCAGATTGCCCTCGGTTATGCCAGTTGGGGCAAACACCAGCTGGAACAGGAAATTGCC
Organism: Acinetobacter lwoffii; assembly: GCA_963516025.1. Lineage (GTDB taxonomy): Bacteria > Pseudomonadota > Gammaproteobacteria > Pseudomonadales > Moraxellaceae > Acinetobacter > Acinetobacter lwoffii_R. The sequence continues at coordinate 5,938 of CAUPZU010000037.1, read as the reverse complement.
CGGGGTGACTGGCTGATTTGTGATTCCGATATGGATCTGATTTTTAACTTACCTTATAACGACCGTTGGGACGCTGCCTATAAAAAAATGGGTGTAGACCGCAACTGGTTATCTTCCGAGATTGGACATGCTTGATGTAAACGCGCCATACACCATTATGGCGTTTGATTTTGGTACACAAAAAATGGGAATGTCGGTTGGACAATCCCTGATTGCTAGTGCCAATCCCCTGCCCTTATTTCCCATGAAAGATGGTATTCCCAACTGGGATGAACTGCTCAAAATCGTGAAAAGCCATCAACCGAATTTATTTCTGGTCGGCTTACCCTTGAATATGGATGATAGTGAATCCGAACTATCGACACGGGCGCGAAAATTTGCCCGCCGTTTACGTCATCAGACCAATATTGAAACCTGGATGGTAGATGAACGTCTGACCACCCGTGAAGCACGCGATGAGCTGGATCATTATCAGGCTCAAGGTCGCGGCAAAAAACTCTCTGCCGACAGCATTGCGGCTGCCTTGTTGATTGAAAGCTGGTATCGTCATCCTGCCGGGATCACGCCTTAATCTGTCTTGAAAATTTTTTAAATCAGCATCCTTCAGGGTGCTTTTTTATACTCAAAAATGCTTCTTAAGGATAAAAATAACGAAAAGTCAGATTAATTCTCGGCGTTAAAACTTTGCTGGTTTTGCTGATACTGTGCTTCCAGTGTTGCTGTGTCGCGCCACGCATCACAATCAACTGTCCACTGTGTAACAGCACATCGACTTTATCGTTGTGGGTTTTATGCTTAAAGCTCATTTTTCGGGTGGCTCCCAGACTCAGAGAAGCAATGACATTTTCCCGAGAAGTACCTGTATATAAAGCCGGCTCATCATCACTATGCCAGCCCAAGCCTTGAGAACCATCTTCATACAAATTGGCCAAACAGGAATTAAAGGGATGACCGACCAGAATTTCAATATGCTGCTTTAAACGGAATAATCCGGGTGTCCATACCTGAGCTTGTTTGAGCGTACCAGAATAATGATACTGATAATGTTCATCGCCATACCAGACCACCTGGCGACCTGTGACATGGTGCTTGCCAAATAAATGCACTTCATCATGTTGCCAGGCCAGCTGACTGAGAAAATGCTGTAGATACTGCTGGCTTTGCCCCTCATCCAAAATCAGGCCATAATCCTCCACTACCCCATCAAAAGGTAATACATTGGCTTGCGGCTGGGGTGCAAATAAATCGAGCGTCATATCCATCAGATCCAGTATCCACATGAAAATACTGACATTCGACCTAAAAGATTACAACTGCTCTTCACAAATGACTACAACATTTATGCTTGTGGCTTGCCTAATTCCTGCCTAGACTGAATTCAATTTTCACAATAAAAATAATTCTTTTATGAACTTATGGCAGCTGTTTCAGAAACTTCGTCCCTTTGTTCAGCCTTACCGGTTGCTGGTGATTGCCACGCTGATTCTGACCCTGATTGGCTCATTCACCGCACAGGTCAATGCCATTACCTTGCAATATGCGGTCGACAGCATCAATTCGCTACTCGAAGCCGGTCAAGGATTGGAGCAAGGCTGGCATATTCTGATCACGATTTCGGCAATTTTGCTCGGCAAAGAAATTATTAATGCCTTTGTCCAGTTCGGGCAGAAGTTCTATGGAGAGAAACTGCGGATTTTTGTCTCTCAGGATCTGGCCCAGGGGATTATTGAAAAGTTTTTAAAATATCGTCTGGAATTTTTTAATCAGGAAAATAATCAGGCCGGTAAATTACAGACCCGGATTGACCGTGGTATTGGCTCACTGACCCGTCTGGTACAGATCTTTTTCATTGATATTTTACCGTTATTTACCAGTGCTATTGTGGCTTTGGGGTTGATGTACTATGCCAATGTCTATGTCGGTCTGGTTGCAACTGCCATTGTCCCGATCTATTTCTGGCTGACCTATAAACAGGCGCAAAAACTCGGGGGCTGGCGCCGCAGTCTTCGCGATGGCCGGGAGAAAAAGAGTCAAGGCATTCTCAGCATCATCAATTCGATTACCGTAATCAAATCCTTTAACCGCGAATCGATTGAATCGGAAAAGCAGTTGGGATTACAGCGCGAACTGACCGACAATCAGATGAAAACCCGCCAGACCAGTTTCCTGTTTGATGGCCTGAAAACTTTTCTGGAACAGATCGGGATTGTACTGATCATTATTCTAACCTCCTACTTTGTGCTGGATGGCCAGATGAGTATCGGCATGATCATGTTTCATGTGCTGCTATTTAACAATGTCTCTGCCCCGATCCGATCCCTGCACCGGATTTATGATGAAGTGAATGATGCCATGATCTATTCAGAAAGCTTTTTCAAGATTCTGGAAGCCGATGATGAAATTGAACAAAGCGGTCAGCAGAAACCGGTTGTCCAAGGCAAGTTTGAACTCAGTGGCGTGAATTTTTATTATCCAAACGGCCACCATGCTCTGAAAGATATTGATATGGAAATTCGCCCCAATAAAATTACCGCCTTGGTGGGCTTATCGGGTGCCGGAAAATCCACCCTGATCAGTCTGCTGGATAAATTTTATGAACCGCAGCAAGGCCAGATCAAACTGGATGGCATTAATCTGAAAGATTATGACACCCAATATCTACGCGATCATATTGGTCTGGTCTTGCAAAAAAACCATATTTTTCAGGGCACCATCTTTGACAATATCCGCTACGGCAAAACTACTGCCTCAATGGAGGATGTAATTGAAGCGGCAGAAAAAGCCTCGATTCATGAGCAGATTTTACAGTTACCGGATGGCTATGACAGCGATGCCTTGATGCTGTCTGGCGGCCAGCAGCAACGCATTGCCTTGGCACGGATGTTCCTGAAAAATCCACCAATCATTTTTCTGGATGAACCGACGGCGAGTCTGGATGCAATTGCCACGGAACAGATCAAACAAAGTCTGGACCAGATCAAGCAAGGCCGTACCGTGATCATCATTTCGCATAGCCTGTCGCAGATTATTGATGCAGATTATACCTATGTGATGAAAGAAGGAACGATTGCTGAACATGGTGAACACGATCAGCTTTATCATCAGCAAGGCGTATATAAGGAAATCTTTGATGCGATGGCCAAAAGCCTGAATATTGAAAAAATTGCCAAAACTTTTGAAGAGGATGCTGAGGAAGAAACCCATAGTTAATATGGGTTAATTATCTTTCTCTAAATCAAAAATTTGCTACAAAAGATAAGCGGTCTTTTAAGACCGCTCAACATTAAGATTCATCTTTCAGATTTAAAACTGCACAATCCATTCACCCCTGATATAACGATAATCATAATCCGGCCCATAGAAGGAAGCACTGCGATTATATCCAGCATTCATACGTAGAAACTGCGAGCCGCGAACAGGACTTTGCAGGTTCAGCTCAAATAGCCGGGTGGATTGGCTTGAATCCTGATTGATTTTTTCACGTCCAAAACCAGCAGTTAAACCGGCTGACCAGCCGGAAAAACGCTGACGCCAACCTAAGGCCAGCATCGATTCTTGATAATCCTGAGGGTTAAAATATTCCCTGCCTACATCTTCTTCACTACTTTGGTAGGTGCGATATCGGGCCTGAAGCGTCAATCCCAAGTCCAGAGAAGGCTGATAGATCAGTCTGATACGACCATGATCACGGCGATTATCGTCTGAAAAAAATTGCGATCCTGCAACACCCACCACTGTGACATGCTCACCTAAACCCTGATCCAAGGCAGCACCAATAAAGGTAAAATTCGTTCCCTGCTCCAAAGCAGGCTGAGTTTCAACCCAATCCCGATTGGCAAAAACTTCTAATGCTGTTTTTTCTGCAAGTGGCGTACGATAACTACCATCAAAGGTGAATAATGTATGATCTCCTTGATCAACTATACCTGCCTCCAAAGCCCAGCCATTCGCTGTAGCAGAATCAATATTACGTCCAATCAATGAAATCTTTTGACCATCTCGACTCCAGTCATCAGCTTTATACTGATAAGCACTGCCACGTATACCTAGATAATCATCAGCATGTTCATATTGAGGCAAAAATTCCGCTGATAATTTACGGGTTTGAAAGCCTTCACTATCATCACTAAAGAAAAACTCTGTTCCAAGCGCACGTTCACTTTGGGCCAGGTTTTCTTCTAATCCCTTGGCCAGGCTGCTTGCATTCATACCTATAAGCAAAGGAACAACCGCATAGATCCCAATTTTGTTATTTTTCATTTTGTTCCCCATGTTTTTCGTGTTCTCAGTACTTCATCCAAATATCCTAAAATACTGGCAGGTTGCAATAAGAAACTATAGGCAAGAACATACAAGAAAAAACCACTGAAGTTTTTCCGTACCCTGAGCTCCAGATCATCAAACATTCTGCGTTCAATTGAATAATTTAATAGCCCCAGTAAGAATGCCATAGGTAATAAAGCTAGGGTCATAATACCCGCGATCCAGTAGTGTCCAAAACATGCCAGAATGAGTCCAGGTATAAAGCCAAAGGTAAAGGCAATATCCAACCAAGGGAAAAGCAGATTCCAGTAAATAAAAAACGTAGACAGTCTTGGCTTAATTAGAATAGTGGGATGTTGAATAAATGCCTCAATCATGCCACGTGCCCAACGCTGACGCTGTTTGATAAAAACCTTAAGTGTGGTCGGTGCATTGGTAAATAGACAGGCATCCTCACAATGTCCAACACGATAGCCTGCATTCAATAATGCCCATGTAAGTACGATGTCTTCGCCCACACATTCAGGCCATCCACCCACTTCAATCAGGGCGTTTCGATCATAAATAGAGAAAGCACCTTGGGCCACTAAGGTTCCCTGATATAGGGACTGCATACGCTTGGTCGCGGAAATACCGAGAAAATAGTCCCATTCCTGAGTTTTGGTTAACATGTTTTCACGAGAATTGCGTACCAGAATTTTACCCGCAACTGCACGTGTATTGGGTGGATCCGCTACATAGCGTTCCACAATATTGATTAAGGCAACACGATGTAAATAAGAATCTGCATCGACGGTAATCACCAGATCATGTTCCGCAAGCTTTAAGCCTTCATTTAAGGCGTGTGCTTTACCTGCATTTTGCTTTAAATCCAGCAAGGTCAGCCAGGGAAATCTCGATTCCGCTTTTCGGACAATATCAGCAGTGTCATCTTGAGAACCATCATTAATAACAATAACTTGCAATTTTCCAGGATATTTTTGCACACTAATACTGACTAAAGTATCTTCTATGGAAACAGCTTCATTATAGGCAGCAATCAACATAGTAATGCCCGGATAAGACGCTAATCGCTGCCGCTTGGGTCTGCGATCCATCATCAAGCTGAAAGCCGCAAATGAATTCATAAAGCCTGGAATAATGGCAATGCCATAAATCAGGAAAACCGCTGCAAAATAACCAATATATCCGCTCAGATCATGCAGCCAGTTTTGGGAAATCCAAATTGAAAATGCGGTCCAGCAACAAGCCCCCAAGAGTGCGATAAAAAACTTTAACCGCACAGAAAAGTAAATTTGAGAAACTTCTCTTTTACTTTCATCAATCATCATAAATGTTCTCTTACATATGATATTTCACAAAACTTGTGCAGGTTTATCTTGTGTAAAATGGGATAGCTAAAAACAGTTGATGATCACTTTAGATACACATCGCCACATGTATCCAGCTCATAATTTCTCTGGAGAAAAACTCCATTTTGTCTAAAAAACCTGCATATTTTATAATTATATATACGTTTTGTATATTTTTTGACAACCAAATCACATTTTTTGTAAATTTCATCGATAAAAATTTTGATTATTTTAAAACCTGTTTTGCTTCCGATTTGAGAAAAAACATTTAGGGTCTGTTGACATTTACTGTTCATAATTAACCCTATAAAGGTAGCCATAAA
>CAUPZU010000036.1:0-20036 GCA_963516025.1 Acinetobacter lwoffii | reverse complement strand
ATCTTTTTGATCTTTTTGATCTTTTTGATCTTTTTGATCTTTTTGATCTTTTTGATCTTTTTGACTAAATCTGTATTTGCATTTCAGACATTGATAATCCTGAAACAGATTACGGTCGACAGAAACCCCGGCCTTTTTCCCCAGAAAATTACCGACCACACCGCCGGTAATCCCGACACTGATTGCACCGACAAAAGTGCCTACGGTTCCGCCGACAATTACACCTAAAGGTCCGGCTACCGTACCAATCGCAGCGCCAATCGATGCACCTGAAGCAGCGCCACCTACAGTCCCTGCAGTTGCACCCGCTGAACTCATGAGAATGCCGCCAATTTTCTTTAAATTCTGTTCATGATCGCGCTGTTCGATATCAGCTGAGCCACATTTAGGACATTGCATAGATTGTTCCATCAAGGATTGAGATGTGCTTGTTTTAGGTTTGTCGGGAATAGGATGTGTGCCCTGATCAGCACTTATTCATAACATACAACAACACACTAGATAAGTTTTGAATTCGCAAATCAGAAACATTGCATACTCACTTGATTCTAGTTGAGTTCACGCTAAAACATTGTATTTCAGCTGTAAATATATGCCTTCTTGGTTGATTAACGCAATTCTTAACCTGTCATTGAGGAAATGGCAAATCTCAAGATCATCAGAAATGTTCTTCTCTCATCAGTCTAAATATTGCGATCTTAGGTAGGCCATTTCTGGATTCGAAATGAAAAAGGAAGGGAAGTCGAAAAATATGTAAACGAGTTCTTATCAGGTCTATTCAAGTTTTCAGCCAAAATACATCTGAATATTGGCGTTTCTTTATAAGTCACCTTCATTGTAATTGATTAATTATATTTTAAATAAATCGTGACATTTATCCTTATTAAATAGAAGTTCTAATAAAATAAAAATTTACGACTTTTAAAATATAAAAAGTATAATAATTCTAATCTTTATTAGATAAATTTTTGATTATTGATAATATAAAAAATATATTATCTTAATCAAGTTTTTTGGATGAATTTTATATTCAAAAAAATTTTATATAATGATTTCTTACAAATCAAAAATAATAAAGAAATATATATTAATTTAATAAAAACAATAATTTATATTTTTAAATAAAACAAAAAAATATATGAATAGGGATATTTTCTACATTTTATAATTTTATGTGATTTAATATTTTTCAGATAAATTTAATCTTACTTAAACGAAAAATTAAATAAATATCTTAAATCAGAGGATATTAAGATTATGAGAATATTAGTTATCAATCTGGGTTTATTAGGTTTATGTTTTCTGAGTAACGCTTATGCCACCTCTGATGAGTGGACTCAGCGTTGGAAATCATCCAGTGCCCGTTCCAATGAGAATCTAGTTCAAGCCAATCTGATCGAACTCAAGGAGTCAGACTATTATTCCGGATTAGGTAAAACCACCGTTCATAGCACCTCAACCACTTCCATCGGGACGGTAAATACCCCGACCAACAATATCAATGTAGAGGGTGCAGACAACAATATTGATATTACGAGTGAATTGCTGAATGAAGCACCAGTCAATTCAAATACCAACCAAAATCCTCAGCGCTGTCTTAATTTAAGTAACAGACCAGGAGAATCACAATGCTGAATTTCTCCTCGACCAAAAGACATATATCTTTCGTGAGTGCCACTGTCCTTTTCAGCTCTTTTTTAACAGGCTGCACGGGTTTAGCGCCCTCAAACAAGAAGCCAGTTAGCCTGGTACAAGGCCCCCCAATTACCGATATTTTTACCCCTTTTGATATGGCTTTATCCTGCCTAAAAGGACAATTACGTAGTGATGTGAGTTTCTCCGTGGGGGCAATTCTGGATCAAACCGGTAAGGATGTAGTTACCAATGGTGGTAGCGGAAAAATGGTGACCCAAGGTGCGGGAGATATGGTGCAATCTGCCTTGTTTCAGGCGGGGGTAAGCTTAATGAACCGGCGTGATCCCCGGATTATCGAAAGCGAAGCCAAGTGGGGCATTCGTGATCCAAGACAAATCCAGGCTTCTGATTATTATGTGACAGGCAGTATTAACAGTCTGGATTTTATTCCGGGTGGTGGTTTTGACATGCAGATCGCTGGTGTCGGTCCGAATTATAGTCAAACCCGGATTATGGTCGGTCTGGATTTATCTTTGACTGATACCCGCAGCAGTAAAGTCGTGGGCAATGTTTCATTGCAGAAGCAAATTGCTGCACAGGATTATGGCTTAAGTGCAGGCAGATTCGCTGGTCGTACACTCTTAAACATTCAGATTGGAAAAGGAGAACGCGAGGCAACTAACTTTGCCTTGCGACAAATGTTGAATCTGGCCACTTTTGAATTGCTGAGTCAGGTTGTCCCACCAGCCGTATTTGAAAGTTGCCGTGCCGAAATACCGCCTGAATTTGGCCGTTTAAATTTAACCCGCAGTTCTGTGGCGCTGCATAAGTACAAGAAAAGCCAGCAACAAAATAGTACAGCTTCAAGTAGCACTGTTCAGGAATCAGCATCACGCCAAGCAGACTCATCCAATGAAAAAAATAAGTCAACCAACTCCCCGAGCAAAGATACAAAACCGCCTAAACAGAAAGAGTCCGAGGTGATTCAAAACCCTGAAGCAGAGCCTGAAATGAGTAAACAGGACTTGATTAAATATATCAGCAAGCAGCGTTCACCTTCTTCAAATGAAAAGAATGAAGAAAAAGATACTCAAGAAAAGGCTGATAAAGAACCAGAAGATGAAAAAACCACAACGCTATGGGAGGTCAATCCTGATGTGGTCGAAAATTACTGGTCTAGCACCCAACGTGATTAAAAGTATTTGAGAATGGGCTCGCTCCCATTATAAGAAGGAGTACTTAGCGAGAGGTACTTCAAAACAAAAGTAGGAAGAACAACGATGAAAAACACGATCAAAACAATCGCTTTATCCGTCGCCTTTCTGTCTAGTGCAGGTATGGCATACGCCCAAGATGGTGAAACACCTACTGATGTCACCGTAGATACAGGCTTGCAAGCTACCCTGGATTCTATTTCTCAGCAGGTTGAAAATGGTTCTGCTTTGAATCTTGCAGTCAATACAGGTGATGTTGATGCAAGCGTTGATTTAGAAGCAATTGCAGAAGCTACAAGAGAAGCACCAGAGGCCATTAGTTCAATTGAAGGTACAATTGAAACTACGGCGATTGGTGCTGCGAATACAGGTAGTATCAGTATTGAGCAGGGTAGCTACAATAAGGTGGTATCAGACATATCAGATGCAACGGATAACTACGACTACAGTGCAGTAACGAGTGCAACTAATAATTCTGAAACTCTAGAGGAGCTATCAGAGGTTGGGGATAGTTCAGATATCTCGGAAGTTGTGAGTTCAACACTGAGTACCAACTATAGTGAGGAAATCAATGAAACTTTAAGCAATTATAGTGTAGCGAACATTGCTTATAATGCGGGTGCTATTGATGCATCTGTCAGTGCTATTTCAGAAGGAACTCAAACTGCTATTAACAACAGCATCACAACTACCGCTATCGGTGCTGTGAATAGCGGTAGTATCACTGTGACTGTTAAATAAACTCTTTTTTTGAGGTGAACACAGGTCTAACTATTGGCAGATAGTTAGGCCTCTTTATTTTATAATAACACCAACATAAATTGTTGTTTATTCATCGGATAACAAAAGTACTTATTGTTTGACACTCTCTATTTTAGAAATTGAATAGCTTGGCGCTTAAGATTAAGCCATTTCTCTAGGATCAAATCTGGAAGAATAAATAAGAACTTAGGCTGAGCTATAGCCGAACTCTGGATATTTTAAATTTATATCATTAGAAAAACGCATTAAAAAAAGAGCGCATCAGCGCTCTTTTGAAATTCATTATCGAGCTTAGTCGCGAACAAATTCAACTGTACCATTTGCCAAAGACTTCACGCGTGCCAGTGATTCCACACGGTAGCCTTTTTCAAGCAGCAGGTCACGACCTGGCTGGAATGATTTTTCAATCACAATGCCAATACCGACTACTTCTGCATTTGCCTGGTGGATCAAATCCGCTAAACCAAGCGCCGCCTGACCATTAGCCAGGAAATCATCGATCACTAAAACCTTATCGGTTGAGCTGATGTGTTTATTTGAAATCGCGATTGTGCTTTCAGTTTGTTTAGTAAATGAAAAGACTTTAGAACGATATAAATCATCTTTCAGGGTGAGAGACTGGTATTTACGTGCAAAGATTACAGGTACGCCAAGCTCTAGGCCGGCCATTACGGCAGGTGCAATACCTGATGCTTCAATCGTAATAATTTTGGTAATACCAGCATCCTTAAACAGACGCGCAAATTCTTGACCAATCAGTTGCATCATGACTGGATCAATCTGATGGTTTAAGAAAGAGTCTACTTTCAAAACTTCTTCAGAGAGGACGATGCCTTCAGCCAAGATTTTCTGTTCTAGTGCATGCACGGGAGAATCCTCAAGAGCAGGTGCTTTTTCAAGCAAAAGCGTATTGTAAAAAGCACCCGGAAAAAATCAAGTGAAATTCGCCAAAAACTTAGTTGCTTGCACCTTTATAGTCAGTTAACAGTAAACCATAGGAGGTTTTCTTGTCGACATGCGAAACTTTGACTGGAAGATAGTCAAGTTTTGGTGCCAGCCAGAAAATGGTTTCACGACCTGGTTTGCTGTGTTTCATCACCACTTTAATGGTATTAAAGGATCCGTATTTGGTGCTTATAGTCTCTGAACCCTGTTTGATAAACTTACGGCCTTCAACTTCTTTAGCATCAGCGATATAGTAATTTGCTTTCAGGCCTGAATTTTTTAAGTCTTCACGAATTTGCAATTCTGCATTCAACTCATCCAGAACATCTGCTCTCCAGGCAAAAGAACGTTTTTCATCGTCTTTCTTGGTACTGATAGTTTTGCTGGAAGGATTAAAATTAATACTCATGGTGTTGTTATGCACCAGTACTTTACTGCTGCGACTGAAACTGCTTGATCCGATCTTGCCATTATTAAAAGTAAAGCGGCTGGTTTCGGTTGCAGAGGCAATACCCCCGGCTTTTGCAGCAAAGACATAAGTCCAGTTATTGCCAGATTTGCTTAAAGTCCGCGTTGCAGAACCCATATTCTTGCCATTATAGCTAAATTGATAACTGGCCTGGAAAGGAGTCATGGCAAAAGCTTGGCTAGAAATACCAGTGAACAGTATCGCGCTGCTCAGACCCGTGGTCATCACTAAAGTTTTGAATACAGTCTTCGCCATCAGTTATTTTCCTATATTGATTCAACGGGCAAAACATATCACTTATTGCACCCTTTATTATTTGGGCAAAATATGGAAATTGAAGGGATATTTCTGCCAAAAATGTATATTTCATGTAGTTTTATGGAACTTTTGTTCAAAAACTACGTTTGGCATGATTTAAGAAGGATCTTTCTGTTTGATGGGGGTGACCCGGTTGTCATCCATCTTGTCTTCATCCCAGTTCTCTTCCTGATCTTGGGAGAGTTTTCTAAACAGGGCGGCCAGATTGACATTGCCAATCACCACCAGTTCGGCTTCCCGTAGCACTGCATGATTCACGTGAACTTTGCCCAAGGTATCAATGACCGATCGGCTTTTGCCTAACCAGCGATTTAAATCCAGATAGAGCAAGTCATCGATGACTTTAATCACGCCCAGTTTTTCCAAAATCATTCCCAAAGGATCTTTATTCAAGACACGTTGATAGAAGAACAGGCCAAAACGCACGCCAAGTTTATAAAGCATATTCGGATATTTGGCTTCAATCAGCTGGGTATCACTAATTTGCTCGAACACGATCAACTGGGTGGTTTTATTCAGTTCCATCTGTACCAGTTTCAAATCAACCGATAAAGTGACAATCAGGCCTTTATAATCCAGTGTTGCGTAGAGACGCAGCCAGTCTTCATGTAAATCTGCGTGTAAGTCTTTCAATGCATCGACATTGTCTGTGACAAAGCGCTGAAAGGTTGCATTTAGGAAGACTTGCGATAGGGGAAATTCACGCTCATCTTCAATAAATCCTTCCGCCCTCTGATACACTTGGCGGATTCGGTTGGAAATATTGGAAATTAGCGTTTGCATACTGAAGCGTCCTGGCAACTTTATTTTTGACTCGGGATGTATCTTGTCGAATTGTATGAAAAATACAAGCGTTCATGCTTGAAGTTTAGCAAAATAAATAGCACCATTTTTATAGTTTTAGTTATGTAACGTTGAAGATTTGATGGATTTGGCATTTTAAAAAGATAAATGACGAATCCGTTTATTTTTAATCTTTCAAATACTTTTTTGGGGAGCTGAACTCATTATTGAGTTTAGGCGAATGTGAAAAAACGATGATACTCATGCCTCTGGTCAGAACTTGGTGGAAAGATCCAGTGTTTAGCAGTGCGTTGCTTGCCGCAGGCATTCTGCATTTGATCGTGCTGACACTGGAATTTGGTATGCCGCAAGATCGGGATACCAGTACCAAAGAAATCGCAGTTAGTTTGCGACAGACTGATGAAAAAATTGAGCATGCTGATTTTCTGGCTCAAACGGACCAGCAGGGTTCCGGTCAGTTTAGAGAAGCTCATCGCATGTCGAGTGATATGCCATCGCCGTTAATGGAGCAACATGCAGGTGAAGAACTGCAAGAAAGTCTAGATATGCTGCAACAGCAACAGGAACTCAGTTTTGAAGAAAAAGTCCTGATGACCACCTTGAGTTGGCAAAAGCAGGCGGAAGAAAATCAGCGTAAAAAAATGCAGGAGCAATTACAGAGCCAGTTTCAGGCCAAAGCGGCCATGGTCGCCAGTCTGGAAGCGCAATATTTACAGCGTCAGCAAAATTTCAGTCGTCAGCAAAAAATTAAGACTGTGGATGGTATTCAGTCCAAGCAGGATGTTTCGGCCGCATATCTGGAAAAGTTTCGCGAGAAAGTGGAGTTCTATGGGAACCGTTATTATCCGGAAGCAGCCAAACAACAGAATCTGGCAGGGGAAGTGCGGCTGATGGTGATCCTGAACCAGAATGGCGGGATTCGTGCCATTCGACTGATTGACAGTTCAGGACATGCCATGCTAGACGAAGCAGCCAAAGCTTCCGTGCGTAAGGCAGCCCCATTTGGTGCTTTCGACAGTAAAATGAAAGAAATTTCCGAACTGCGGGTGATTCGTACTTGGCGATTTGATCCGGCAGAAGCAGAATTTGAGGTGCGTTAGACCATTTTATTCATTTGTAAACCCTCCCTTTAACTCCCTCCTAACGGGAGAGAGAACTATCATTGAGCTATAGGTATTAAAACTCCCTCTCCTTATGGGAGAGGGTTGGGGTGAGGGTAAACAATAAAAAAAGCGAGCCGAAGCTCACTTTTTATAGCAAGAAAATTTTAGCCTTGTTCTAAATACGGATTATCAAAACCCAGCTTGGCCAGAATCTCGATCTCAATGCCTTCCATTTCTTCTGCATCTTCATCTGAATTTTCATGATCATAGCCCATTAAGTGCAAGGTGCCATGAACCAGCATATGGGTAAAGTGAGTCAAAGGCGCTTTGCCCTGTTCACTCGCTTCACGTAATACCACCGGAATACAGATCACCAGATCACCAATGGGAAATGCATCCAGAAACTGCGCCATTTCATCTGGAAGCTCACTCGGGAAAGACAGGACATTGGTCGGTTTGTCTTTGCCTCGATATTCCAAATTCAGTTTATGACTTTCGTCATTATCAACACAGGCAATTCCAATTTCGCAATCACTTTGAGTGCCGATATGACGTAAAGTGGTTTCTACAACTTTTTTAATATAGGCTCGTTTCAGCACCAGTTCAGGCGACTGAAAGTCCTGTTGTAAGGAAAGACTAAGTTTCAACACAAATCCTTAAGTTTAAAGCTTAATGCTGTGCATCTGCCGCAGCATCATTTTCAGCGATCAAGGCATCCTGACGTGCTTTACGTTCGGCACGTGCTTCAGCACTTAAACGCTGCTGTTCACTGTCCCAGCCTTCGTAGGCTTCGACAATTTTCTGTACCAGCTGATGACGTACCACATCACGCGAATGGAAACGGGTGATATGAATTTCAGGAATTTTATCAATCACACGCAAGGCATGTGACAGACCGGATTGCTGACCACGCGGTAAATCTACCTGAGTTACGTCGCCGGTAATCACGGCACGTGAACCAAAACCTAGGCGGGTCAGGAACATCTTCATCTGTTCTGGGGTGGTATTCTGCGCTTCATCCAGAATCACGAAAGAATGATTCAAGGTACGGCCACGCATATAAGCAAGCGGAGCCACTTCAATCACCTGACGTTCGATCAGCTTGGCCACTTTTTCAAAGCCAAGCATTTCATACAGCGCGTCATACAAGGGACGTAAATAAGGATCGATTTTCTGGGTTAAATCTCCCGGCAGGAAACCGAGTTTTTCACCGGCTTCAACCGCAGGACGAACCAGCAGAATACGCTGGATTTCATTACGCTCCAGCATGTCGACTGCAGCCGCAACGGCGAGATAGGTTTTACCTGTTCCGGCAGGGCCAATACCAAAAGAAATATCACTTTGCAGAATGCGCTGTACATAGCGTTTCTGGTTAGCACCACGCGGATTGATCCGACCCTTACGGGTTTGCAGCCAGACATTGTCCAGCCCCGTATGTTCCTGATCGTCCAGATCTTGCTGAAGTTCACGGTCAGTCTGGCTACCCTGAATCATCAGATGTAAAGTATCTGCACTAATCTGCTGACTATGTTCAGATTCTTCATGAAGACGTTGTAAGAGCATTTCGGCTCTCTCAACGGCATCGATTCCACCATCAATAATAAAACTTTCTCCGCGATGGGAGATTTTGACGTCTAAACGTTGTTCAATTTGCTTCAAATGGCCGTTATAGGCACCTAACATGGCTTGTATACGGTCCATCGAAATTCCAGGAAAAGCTACTGTACGTCGAATCGCTGCAGTCAAGAGTGTTCCTTATGAAGTGTGCGTTATATGCTCTACATTACGCCACGTCAGGCTCAAGATTCAAGAGCTCACCGTAAACTAAATTCAAAGTTTTAATTTCGGTAATTTCAATCTCGGCAAAGCGGCCTACCCAGGCAGGGTCACCAATAAAGTTAACATAACGGGTATTGTCCGCCGTACCAACCAGAATATTCGGATCTTTATCAGAAACTTTTTCGATCAGTACACGCTGGATAGTCCCAAGCATGGCATCCGTCTTGTCAATGCTTGAACGCTTAATCCATTGCTGAACTTTGGCCAGACGTTCTTTTTTCACATCTTCAGAAATCGTATCTTCCAGTTCTGCCGCAGGCGTACCCGGGCGTTTTGAATAGATAAAACTATAAGAGTGGTCGAAATCTAGATCCTGAATAAACTGATAAGTCTCTTCAAAGTTTTCACCTGTTTCACCCGGGAAACCAATGATAAAGTCTGAAGATAGGTGCATGTCAGGGCGAACTGCACGTAACTTTTTAATCTTTTCGATGTAAACATCAATCGTATGGTTACGCTTCATGGCTTGCAACACATCATTGGAACCGCTTTGTACCGGCAGATGCAGATGTGAAACCATTTGTGGCAGGTCACGATAACACTGGATCAGGTCGTCATTAAATTCCAGTGGATGCGAGGTGGTATAACGAATACGGCCAATGCCTGGAATATCTGCAACCAAACGTAACAGATCAGCAAAAGTACAGATATTGCCTTCGAAAGTTTCACCACGGTAGCCATTTACGTTCTGACCCAACAGTGAAATTTCACGCACGCCTTTTTCTGCCAGACCTGCAATTTCAGCCAGTACATCATCCAGTGGACGAGATACTTCTTCACCACGGGTATATGGCACCACACAGAAAGAACAGTATTTTGAACAGCCCTCCATAATTGATACGAATGCTTTATAGCCTTCAACACGCGGTTCAGGTAAAAAGTCGAATTTCTCGATATCGGGGAAGGAAATATCCACCAGTTTGATTTTTTCTTTTTTCGGCTTTTCAATCTGCTCAAAATGCTGATCCAGCATTTGCGGCAAACGGTGCAGGGTTTGTGGGCCAAAAATCATGTCGACATAATTGGCACGTTTCTGGATGTTATCTCCTTCCTGAGAAGCCACACAACCACCAACACCAATAATCAGGTCAGGATTTTTATCTTTAAGCTTGCGCCAGCGACCCAGCTCGGAGAAGACTTTTTCCTGTGCCTTTTCACGGATCGAGCAGGTATTCATCAGCAGAATATCGGCATCTTTAGGATCGGTGGTCAGCACATAGCCATGAGAATCGCCTAACAGGTCTGCCATACGGTGACTGTCGTACTCATTCATCTGACACCCTTGCGTTTCGATGTACAGTTTTTTGACTGAAGCATCGCTGGCTGGGGTGTGCGCTGGCTGGGTAACAGTGTTTTCTGAGGCAGCTGGGGCACCATTCGGAATGAAGGTTTGAACCGTCATGTAGGCTCCTACAAGGTAATACGTTGAAAGAGTGAACGAACAGCCTGATTGATACATCAAACAGGTGAATAAAAATTCAATTCACGGACTGAAATCTTGGAAAGGCGCATATTTTAGCAGGAAAGTCGCTTAAACTTATAGCTCAAATTAACTGTGGAAAAATATTGATTTATGGGCAAAAATTGTCTGTAGATTAATATTGCTTAATCATAAGGTTACATAACTGAACAATAGAGTTGGTTATAATCTTCAAACTAGCTCTTATGATATGCAACATGGGCAAAGCACAAAACCGATGATAGAAGGCAAAGGGATGTTGAAACACACTAAAATTATGTATAAATACTATAAATTAATTACTTTAAGTGTGGCATGTATCTGTTCAGCGAGTACACAGGCAGCAGAAGAACAATTTAATGATGCCTTGCGTGCAGCCAATGCAGGTAATACTGAACTGTTACAACAATATCGTCTGTCTATGCAGAATGATGCCTTGGGCTATTACCCGGAATACTGGATTTTAAACCAGAATCTTGCCATGCAGCCTGTCAGCCAGATTATCAGCTTTGCCCAGCGTTACCCTCAATCTGCGATGGCTGAAAAGCTGGCAGCGGACTATGTCGAAGAAAAAGTAAAAATGGCAGATTTTAGCAATGCCCAACCGGTATTGCCTTATGTAACCAATGCTGATCCTGCCGAAGCCTGTGCAGTGGCACAAGTGCGCGCCAAAGCTGGCGATGAACTGGTCTATGCCGAGTTTAAAGAAGTCTGGTTAACTACCAATAGCCAGCCTGAATCTTGTACCGGTTTGGGCCGGATGATGCTATCCAGTCCACTTATGACGGCAGAAGACCGTCAGCAGCGACTCTGGGGACAACTTCGTGCCGGACAGTCAGGTCAGGCCATTGCGACAGCGCAAGGCATTGGTCTAAATCTGTCTCTGGCACAACTGAATTCGATTCAGGCCAATCCCACTAATTATTTGTGGTCTGCGCCTAAAAGTACTGCGGCGGAGCATGCCTATCTGATTTATGCGCTGGGACGTCTGGCCGATAGCGATTTGGACTCAGCTTTGTCTATCGTCAAACGGACTGCCGAAGGTACACCAGTACAGGTACAACGCGCCTTATATCGTGCTGTCGGTTATATCGGTGGTACCACAGTGATGAAAAACAACTTCAACCGTGAAGTGTTAAATGCGCTAGATGCCAGCTATGGCCTGCCATTTAGCCCGGAAGAAGCCGAGATTTATGCGCGTCAGGCAATTCGTTTTAGTGCATGGGAAAGCCTGATCCGTGCGATTGACAGCATGAGCGTCAACCAGAAGCAGGAAGACCGCTGGCAATATTGGCTGGCTCGTGCCAGCGAACAACGTACTGATCGTGCTTCCAAACAGGCAGCAGAAAGTATTTATCGTAAGCTGGCGACCGGAGATGACTATCACAATCTTCTGGCACGCGACAAGCTGGGGCAGGTGACTGCGAGTACACCAAATCCAGCGCAGCCATCCAATCAGGCTATGCAGCGCTTGAATCAGGATATTCATTTCCGCCGTGCTTTCACCTTACGTAATATCAGCGCCCCGGAGAACTATATTAACCGGGAATGGAACTGGGCAGTGCGTCAGGCTTATCTAAAGAAGGATGATGACCTGTTGCTGGCCGCGGCAAAACGTGCCATGGATATGGGCTGGTATGATCGTGCCATTTATGCCGCTGACCGTACCGCGAACAAACATAATTATAACTATCGTTATCCAATGCCACATCAGAATTACGTGGTCAGCCATAGTCGAAATGCCGGTATAGATCCGGCCTGGGCCTATGGTTTGATGCGTCAAGAAAGTCGTTTCAATACCGTCGCACGTTCACATGTCGGGGCGGGTGGTCTAATGCAGATTATGCCGGATACGGCCAAGTTGGTGGCGCGTCAAATGGGTGAGGCTTATAATCCGGCAGCACTCACCGATATGAATACCAATATTCGCTACGGAACATTCTATTTATCTACCATTCAGCGTCAGCTCAGCAATAGTCCAGTTCTGGCAACAGCAGGCTATAATGCCGGACCAAACCGTGCCCGCCGCTGGCAGCCAGAATTTCAGGGAATGGCCGCAGATCAATATACTGAAAGTATTCCTTTACTTGAAACCCGAGATTATGTGAAACATGTCATGACCAATGCCACGCATTACGGTATTTTATTAGGACAGGGGGCACAGTCAGTGGGTAAACGCATGCAACTGATACCATTACGAAATACACAATAAAATTAAAATTATTGGGGAATGGTGACTTATTCATGAAAATAATGAAGGATCGTCGAGTCTGGGCTGGATCGGTTGCGCTTGTAGTATTGGCCAGCAGTCAGGCAGCATTTGCTGCACCAACAGACTATGTCATGGATGTACAAATGGTCCCGGCCTTATGTAGCTTGTACCCGGAATATGCCAAGAAGCGAAAATGTCTGGAAGGTTATTCGCTGAATATCTCCGGCTTATATCCTCAGACTACATCACAAAATTGTACGACCAATAGCTCCGCGAAACTGTCACCACTGCAGTCCAAGGTAGTGGTCAGGATCATGCCGGATGACAATACCCGGACAATTTTATGGCGCAATATCGGTGGCTGCGTGCCGATGAATGCCAGTCAGTATTTCCGGACGATTATCAATTATGCAGATCGTCTCAAAGTTCCTGCGGAACTGACAGAACAGGAAAATATTACAATTTCTGTCGATACATTGCGGGCCAAATTCCTGAAAATTAATCCACAATTACCGGGCAATGCCTTGCGATTCAACTGCCAGCAGACCCAGTCAGCCAGCGTACTTACCTCGATCAAGGTCTGTTATCGCCCCAATGGCAATTACAAATCCTGTCCTGCCAACATTATTAATACATGCCCAAAAACTGTCACAATAAAAGGAACATACTGAGCTTTTTTGCCGATTTAATTTATATTTCCTATCAGACTTTAGGTGAAATCCGTCCTCTTTTATATGCATCTGGCAAAGGATTGGAGTACAATCTTTCGCGTTTAAGATTATTAGATTAAATACTAACTATTTAATCGCATTGAATATCCTCAATTGGAGATAATTAGATGAAGCAAGCAGTTCGTGTTGCCGTTACTGGCGCTGCAGGTCAAATTGGTTACAGCCTATTATTCCGTATCGCAAGCGGCGAAATGCTAGGTAAAGATCAACCAGTGATTTTGCAATTGCTCGAAGTTCCTTTTGAGAAAGCTCAACAAGCGCTTAAAGGCGTAATGATGGAGCTTCAAGATTGTGCATTCCCATTACTAGAAGACATGATCGGTACTGATGATCCTAAAGTTGCATTTAAAGATGCTGACTATGCGTTATTAGTTGGTTCACGTCCACGTGGTCCAGGTATGGAACGTGCTGACCTGCTTAAAGTGAACGGTGAAATCTTCATCGGTCAAGGTCAAGCATTGAACGAAGTTGCAAGCCGTGACGTTAAAGTTCTAGTTGTTGGTAACCCTGCAAACACGAATGCTTACATCGCAATGAAATCTGCTCCAGATCTTCCAGCGAAAAACTTCACTGCAATGTTACGTCTTGACCACAACCGTGCTGCATCTCAAATTGCTGCTAAAACTGGTAAAGCGGTTAAAGACATCAAAAATCTTACAGTTTGGGGTAACCACTCTCCAACCATGTATGCCGACTACCGTTTTGCAACAATTAACGGCGAAAGCGTTAAAGACATGATCAACGACCAAGAATGGAATGCAAATACATTCCTTCCGACTGTTGGTAAACGTGGTGCTGCGATTATCGAAGCACGTGGTTTGTCTTCTGCTGCTTCTGCTGCTAACGCTGCAATCGACCATATGCGCGATTGGGCTCTTGGTACAAACGGCGAATGGGTAACTATGGGTATTCCTTCTGACGGTTCTTACGGTATTCCTGAAGGCGTAATGTTCGGTTTCCCTGTAACGACTGAAAACGGTGAATACAAAATCGTTCAAGGTCTAGAAATCGACGAATTCAGTCAAGAGCGTATCAACTTCACGTTGAACGAACTTGAAGAAGAGCGCGCAGCAATTGCTGACATGCTTAAATAATTTAATCTTCTTAGATTAAGTTGAAAAAAGCACTCCATTTGGGGTGTTTTTTTTATGCCATTCACTTTAATCAACAAAAAATAACAAGCTGTGAAGGAGAGACAACTGAGTTTTCGCTATGAGCCCTCTAAGGTAGAAACAAGATTATAGATAAAAAGATGGAGGTTCAGATGTTAGAGCAACGCGCTACCTTCGAACTTTTCTTTGAACAATTGGGTCTGGATTCGAGTCCGGAAGCCATTGATGAGTTTATTAGTACGCATCAAATTGGTATGGATGTGCCACTGCATAAAGCTCCTTTTTGGAGTAAATCACAGCATGACTTTCTGATCAGTCACTGGAAGAAAGATGATGACTGGGCCATTTTTGTCGATGTGTTAAATGAACAATTACATATTGAGGCAGAGGGTTCAGGTTCCTGTGACATACCCAGCCATAAATCAACCTAAGAATTCGAATCTCAACACGCTCATAATTTAACATTACGATGGAGTCTATTTATGCTTACGGAACAACAGTTAACTTTAGAATTATTATTTGAACAATTGGGTTTGCCTTCTGATGAAGCCTCAATTACTCAGTTTACCGATACCCATCAATTACCATCTGAAGTCGCATTGCCAGATGCCGAATTCTGGAGTGAGGGGCAAAGTGCCTTCTTGCGTGAACACTGGCACCAAGATGATGAATGGATTGTCATTATTGACAAGTTAAATCAGCTTTTACATGTGGAAAGCGACAAGCAAAGCGCTTAAATGCATTCATACAAAAAGAAACAACAAACCTAGTCAAATGACTAGGTTTTTTTTGCCTTATCTTATAAGTTAGATCTATAAATAATTACAATTTATCTGATATAAGGAGGGCGCGATGCTCGCAAAGAACCAACCATCCTTAGAGCTCTTGTTTTCTCAGCTCGGTCTCGCCAATAGTCCTGCGGCTATTGAATTGTATGTACGTACCCATCAACTGCCAGCAGGGCTGTCCTTGCACGATGCACCGTTCTGGAATAAAGCCCAACGTTCTTTATTAATCAGCCATCTGGTACAGGATGATGATTGGGCAATTTGGGTCGATGAACTGAATCAGCAACTGCACATGGACGCTTATAGACGTCAACCTGCTTGATCATTTTTCCTGTGTTCTTCTGGTATTTAGAGTAAGACGATATAACTTGCATTAAAAAACGCCTCATCTGAGGCGTTTTATTCTTTGGCTTAATGCATTTTGCTTTTTAATATTTTGTTAAACCATTCGTGCTGACGATAATCATTAAATGCATGATGCTGCTGTAATAATTCCAGCTCAAATTCGGCAGTGTTGGTGTACTTACCTAACCAGTGGCGAGTCAGGGCTGGCTCATTTTTACTGGCACTGGCATAGGCCAGGAAGAAATAAATATCACCATGCTCATAACTGGCCATTGGCTTTAAAATTTGCTGGGTAATCAGGGCAAAATGGTGCTCTTTAGTCAATTCAAAGAACATCATATAGGCCTTGGCTAGATGCAAAGATAGGTTGATATACATGCGCAGCGGCATTTCTTCAAATTCTACCCGGCCTTGTTCCAGCAACACTACGGCTTCTTGCAGGAAATGTCGCTGTTCCTGACGCAGTTCACTTAAAGTCACCAGCTGTAAACGAAGATCAGCGCGTTCAAGCGTTAATTCCGGCGTATTGCCTTTTAAATACAATTGGTCAGTTTCACCCAGACGTTGAATAATCTGTTTGGTTGTTAATCGCATCAACGCAATCCTCATTTCTCAATAATGGCTATATGAGGTTAAAAATTAAAATTTAAAGCGGCAGCGCGTCTTAGAGCAGTGAGGTATCACTTCTTAGCCAGGCGGTAATAGATAGACGTTGCTGTTTAGAGATTAAAACTTCATGTAATAAATCGCTCTGGAACAGCGCCATTCGGTTTGGTTTTGGCTGGATAATATGCCACTGGCCCTGTTTATCCTGCAGGCGCAGTTCACCGCCCCAGTCCTTCTGCCATTGGTCATGTAAATAATACACACTGGAAATCATCCGGCCATTTTTACTTTGGGGGTTGTCACGGTGCAGGGCATAGAACTCACCCGCGTGATAGCAAGCGAAATGCGCTTCGACATCTTTGATGCCTAAATAAAACGCGCGGTTTAAAATTTGAGAAAATTGTTGAAGTGTTTGGATGTGTAGGTGGGAAATTTGAAATTCAGGTTGTAACCAAAGAATATGATCACTACGGATGTTGTTAACGACACCATTTTGAATGGCTGCATTACGAAATTCGTTTAAGTGGCTTAAGCATTCTTGGCTCACTGCATGTTGATATTCGCTAGAGTAAGCATCGTCAACAATACTAAAGCCATGTTGATCTAAATCATCTAAGATTTGATCAACATTCCAATCCCCTGGGATGATAACTGCTTCCATTTTTTCAATTCTCGATAGTGTGGTAAAAAAAGGTCCGCTATTTTAGTGCAATAATCGTTTCTGAACGAAATAGTTTTTCATGTTAAAATAGCAATTGATCTTAGGAATAATTGAAACATGAATTACCGTCACTCTTACCACGCAGGCAACTTTGCCGATGTCATGAAGCACGTTTTATTGCTTCAGTTGTTGACTCGACTGAATGCAAAAAACAAACCTTATCGCTATGTAGATACACATGGTGGTGCAGGTAAATATGATTTGTCGACTGCCGAAGCGCAAAAATCAGGTGAGTTTTTAAACGGTATTCATCGTCTGGTTAAGCTGGATGATTCGATCAAGCGTAATGCACCTGAAGGCGTACAACAATATTTGAAAATTGTTGAAAATATGCGTGAAAACTTTGGTAAGGGTGCTTATCCGGGTTCACCGTGGTTTGCCCTAGAAGGCATGCGCGAGATTGATAAAGCGACCATTTTTGAAATGCAGCGTGATGTATTCCAGCAACTTCGTCATAATATTTTTGACAAGCGTGCCGGTTTGCATGAGCGTGATGCATACGAAGGTCTGTTGGCAGTCATTCCGCCAAAAGAAAAACGTGGTCTGGTGATGATCGATCCGCCATATGAACTGGAACGTAAAGATTTCCCGCAGTTGGTCGAGCTACTGGTTGCTGCGTATAAGAAATGGCCGACAGGTGTATTTGCCGTTTGGTATCCAATTAAAGACCGTGCCATGATTGAACGTTTTGAGAAGAAAATGTTTAAGACCGGTATCCGCCGTCAACTGGTGTGTGAAGTCTGTGTATGGCCGGATGATACCCCAGTAGGCCTGAACGGTTGTGGTTTGCTGGTGATTAACCCACCTTGGAAATTCTCTGAAGATGCTGATGAAGCACTACAGTGGTTATTCCCGCATCTTCGCATGAGTGAAAACGGTGGTCACGCTGCAGTTCGTTGGTTAGTGGGCGAATAATTTTTTCAAAGATCAGGTCATAGCTAGGATCGACAAGAATGACAAATATAAGCAAACCGGAACGTGACTCTTCAACTGAAGTGCCTTTCGATGGCATCACCTTTGAGGTAGAAGAAGAGGAGCATACCCAGGAAGGGCAAAAAGTTAAGCGTCGAGGCATCTATCTATGGCCGAACCTGATTACAACGGCAGCGTTGTTGTCAGGTTTCTACTCGATTATTGCCAGTATGAATGGTGATTTTCAGCAAGCTATTTATGCGATTTTTATTGCGGCATTACTGGATGGACTGGATGGACGTGTGGCACGTGCTATTGGTGCACAAAGTCCGTTCGGTGAACAATTTGACTCGCTTTCTGACATGCTGGCTTTTGGCGTAGCTCCCGCTATTTTGATGTATAGCTGGGGCTTGAGTGATTTGGGCCGTATTGGTCTGGCGGCTTGTTTTGTTTATACCGCATGTGCTGCGTTCCGTCTGGCACGCTTCAATGTACAGATTGGTGTGGTCGACAAACGTTATTTTATTGGTGTCGCAAGTCCTCTGGCTGCCATCATGATTGTGTCACTGGTCTGGGTCGGTCTGGATTTTCCAGAAATCTTTGATATTCGTGAACCTTCTCTTCAGGTCATTAATGCAGTGGTCATCATTGCGGTAGGCTTGTTGATGATTTCCAATATCAAATACTATTCATTTAAAACTGTAGAACGTAAACGGGTTCCATTTTTTGTCCTACCAATTGCCGTATTCGTCTTTGCAGCGATGACCTATAATATTCCTGTCGGCATTCTGGTCATTTCTATTCTCTATGCCTTGTCTGGTTTTGTAACCACCTTTATGGCAAAAAGATCGAGTACATTATAAAAAGATAAGGAGTCTGAGATGCGGTTTCTTCAAGATTTTTTAGATCGTTCGAAACAGCTGAATCAGACTCCTACTGTTTCGCGCCATCCCGCCTATCATGGTCCCACCTCAAAATATAAAATTATTCATCAGGGTTTGATGATCCCCGGGCTTCCGGCACCCCTCTATTATTTAAACTTTCTGAGTATTATCGGGCAACCCAATGCACCCATGCTGGCAAACCCGAGTGCAATCGAAACCACAGCCTTAGACACCGCTACCGTGATTTGCAGTTCGAGCCCACATATGGTGGGACAATTGCATCACTATTCGGTCAAGCAGGACTGTCATTTTAAATCAGGTCTGTTTCAGTTTCTGGATCGTGAGCAATTGAGCGGAAGTTTTCCAAATTTTCGTTTGCAGCGTTCTGACTCGGAACTCAGTTTTGATTTAAATATTCAAACCACTCAACTGATTTCTCATTTTACCCAAATGCGGTTTTCCTTGGCAGATCACTGGTCTTTGCTATGTCATTGTCAGGGAACGGTGAACTATAAAGCGCAGCAATATACGATCGATGGTCTTGGAAGCTTTGAATACGCGCGGAGTTTTAACTTTCCTTATCTACCTTTGGCCTTCCTGACTTATCAAATTATTAATCTCAGTGAAAACAGGCAACTGTTGTTGGCGCAGATTCGGGATGGTTTTAATCGTATTGTTCAGTCGCGGATATATCTCCGTGATTTAAAAAACATGCGGACCCAAATGTTCGATCGAAAAGTTTATTTTAAAGTTCATCGTGTTTATCCGTGTGTCACGACACCCAATCGGCAAAGTATGTATTTGCCGCGCGAATTTGAATGGTGTTATGAAAATGCAGACGGTACTTGTATCTGGGTACAAGGTCAAAGTCGTGGAGATTTTAAATTTGGCCTGGCAGCGGGCTATGTAGGAAGTTTTAGTTATCAAGTGAAAATAAATGAAGAAACTGAAAATGGGGAAGGGGGTTATTGTGAATACATAGATTGCCGGCCTTTACGCTTTCAAGAACAGAATAAAACTGAAAAAAGATTAAGTCATTTATCCAATTCAGTCCCTTTAATGCTCAAGAAATGAAGAAAAGCGCGATTTTTGTAGAATAAATAAACAATCGTGATATTTTTGCTGAATTATTTAAAAATAGGGGTTGTATTGGGTTGGGAATCCTGTAGAATGCACA
>CAUPZU010000035.1:0-21076 GCA_963516025.1 Acinetobacter lwoffii | reverse complement strand
TGTTACTGGACCATTCACAGTTTCAATTACAGTAGTTTTTGGTGAAGACGTTGACACGCTATCAGGGCTATTACCTTCGTGTAAAGAAAGTGCTGCTAAAACATTAAAGCCGCCGCCAAACTTAGGTGATTTATATTCAATGGTATTGTTATTACGTTCATCAAAACGCAAGTTGCCAGCACGTGTGACGTTACGAACATCACCGACCATATCACCAAAGAAGTTGACCGGGCCACGTGCTACTTTGAATGGGCTGTCAAAACGGCCGATACGCGCTTGACCAAAATCACCTTTTAAACCAACAAAAGTATCGCGAGTTGCAAATTCAACATCATCATTTGCAGAACCACTTGCAAAGTTAATTTCCTGTTCGATTTGACCAAATACGGTCATGCCATTTTCTAGTTTTTGTTCAGCTTTAAAGCCTAGGCGTGAAGAGTTTGAAGAAAGACCTACTTCGTTATAATCCTGGCCATCATCCAGATAATCTAAAGAAACGTGTGCACGACCATATACTTTAACATCAGCAGCAGCTGCCAGCACTGGTGTTAAAATTGTTGCCCCGATTGCTAATGCAGATAACGTTTTTTTCATGTGTTGCTCCAATAAAGACTTTTTTATTCATCGTCTTAAAAACAAGTTTCAGTATTGTTTTGAAACATCTACTGCTCTATTGGTGCCAAGTATTCATTACAAATAAGTCAATATGATTAAGGAAATATTTCAGAAATATTAAAGACAATCATTGCCTTATTTTTTATAGGATTATGAGTGGGGTAAGCAGGATTGATGCAAATACAGCTAAGCTCGGTGTTTGCTGCAAAACTTAAAAATAGGCTAGGTGACTTTTACTGATATTTGAGTGGTTTAATCAAGAGTGAAATACATTAGACATAAAAAATGGAGCCGAGGTTCCATTTTTAGGTATTAAGAATAGCTTAAAGGGCAGCTTTAATTTTCTCAGCCAGCGCTTTAATTTTTTCTTGGTCGCCCATCTGTGCTGCATGTTTGCCCAGATTGTGCAAAGAGGTAGGAACCAGATGGAAATGTACGTGTGGTACGGTCTGACCCGCTGCGGCCCCTGATAATTGCATCAGCACGATACCGTCCACACCTAAACCTTTTTCAATGGCTTTTGCAACTTTCTGTACGATCTGAATCGTATAGGCTGCAGCTTCAGGGGGTAGATCCAGCAAAGTGATTGCCGGAGTTTTCGGAACTACCAGAGTATGACCTTCTGCCTGAGGCATGATGTCCATAAATGCAAGAACCTGGTCATCTTCATACACTTTTATCGCAGGAAGTTCACCGCGTAGAATTCGTGCAAAAATATTCTGATCATCATAAGTCATAAGTATATTCCTTGAGCGTCATTAAACTGAATTATTTACAGTTCAATTCTTTCTGACGATCTTTGATCGCGTCAAGACGTTGTTGCTCTTTTTCCGAGAATTTTGGCTTGGTTGTATAGCAATTGTCATTACCAAACTTGGCTTTTGCTTCAGGATCTTTGAAACAGAAACCTTTAGACGCATAAATCACGTCATGATCATTTTTTAATTTTTTGCACTCTTGTTCAGATGCAAGAACCGATGTTGAAGCCCCGAACAAAGTTGCAAAGCCAATCAATGCTGCAACAGAAAATTTCTTCATGAGAGTTTCCTCTGGGTTATCCACTATATGTGCCTGCCTACTAGTCACAATATGAGGTTTCGTTATCATTATTCAATGGCGAGATATTACTCGATAGTAATATTACTCCATGATTCATACATTTTCACAGCACTGGAAAAATCACTGTTTTTATCCGACAGATCGCTGGCCGCCTGAATCAGATTCTGGGTCAACGAGAGCACAGGCGCAGAAAGTTTGGCTTCACGCGCAAGGTCGATTGCAATGCCTGTATCTTTCGCCAAGAGTGGCAGGGCAAAGGTTACAGGAAAACTGCGGTTTAAAATACGCTGCGGCAAAACGGTTTCAGTCACCATGCTTTTACCACTTGAAGCATTAATACAATCCAGCGCTTCATGCAAGTTTACCCCATGCGCTTTCAGTGTAGTAAAGCCTTCTGCGACGGCACACAGGTTTACAGCCATTAACATATTATTTACGGCCTTCACTGCAAAACCTGCGCCAGATTCACCCACATGCTTGATCAGCTTGCCAAAAGCCTGCATCGCAGGAAGGGCTTGTTCATAGCCCTCTGCATTACCGCCCACCATCACAGTTAACGTGCCATTGTCAGCGCCAATGGTTTGACCGCTGACCGGTGCATCCAGAAAGATTACCCCATGTTCAGCCAGTTGTACTGCCAGTTTTTGGGCAGAATCCGGTACACCACTGGTGCAGTCGACCCAGACTGAACCGGATTTAAGCGGTAAATTTTCCAGAAGTCGTTCAACGTCAGCGCTAGTTGGCAAGCATGAAAAAATCACATCTGCCTGTACGGCCTGTTCCAGTGTGACGGCTTGGGTGCCATATTCAGCAGCATGTTGCTCTGCTTTGTTAAAGCTGCGGTTCCAGACATAGACCGTATCAAACTGCTTGGGTAAATGTGCAGCCATACGAAAACCCATTGCACCTAGGCCGATAAATGCCACTGACTGAATCATGCTGTACCCTCTGAATATGTTTAAAGCTATTTAATATTTTTTTCTGGTGCGGGGAATCTACACTAAACATCAAGACGTGTAGAGCGCTGCACCAGCCAGGTCGTCATTTTGGGCCAGAATGTATTTGCCGTTTTCTGGTTCGACATTAGTCCAAGATGACCACCCGGTATAAGAGTAAACGTCTTATCTTGGCTACTTGTCAATTCCATCAAAGGCTTAGCTGACTGTTCTGTGACAATC
This sequence comes from Acinetobacter lwoffii, assembly GCA_963516025.1. GTDB lineage: Bacteria > Pseudomonadota > Gammaproteobacteria > Pseudomonadales > Moraxellaceae > Acinetobacter > Acinetobacter lwoffii_R. The sequence continues at coordinate 18,224 of CAUPZU010000035.1, read as the reverse complement.
TGATCGGTTTGACCTGCACCTACCAACAGGGAGCAGCTGATATTTTTAAGATCAACGACACGGCCATCCAAAGTGATAGAACCCTGTTTTAAAGGATTTTGCAGCCATAAATGCAGCACCATGTCCTGATTAATCCCACCTGGATAATCGATCATCTTGTTCAGGAAATTTCCCATGGTGGCATGTTCATAGACATCTTCGACATGATCCAGATTCAGCAAAAACTGCTTCTGGCTTTTGAGCCAGCCAATCGGATCAAGTAATTTAAAGCCCAAGGCATTTACAATACCCGGCGTATGAATATATTGCTTCGGGATCAGTCCTTGATGAATGGCTTGTTGCAAATTCTTATTTTTAGAAATCAGTTTATTAGTCGTAGAAAAAAGTTTGCCGACACGTCCTGACGCATAACTGTCGATAGGACTGCCCACCACGATCAGATTCTTGACATGTTCAGGCGAATGCAGGGCTGTATAGAGCGTGACAAAAACCCCAGCCATACTCCAGCCGTGTAAGGAAATGAACTGACTGCCTGAATGCTTGCAGATGGTTTCAATGGATTGAGGAATGGCTGCATCGATAAAAGATAAAAAATTCAGGTGACGGTGCTTAAAGTTAAAGCGTTTCCATTCCACCAGATAAACATCAAAACCGCTATGCTGAAAATGCTTGACCAGAGAGCGATAAGGATACAGATCATAGATATCCATATTAACAGCCAAGGGTGCGATGAAAACCAGAGGCTCCTTATATTGTTTCTCTGGCGCTGCGTAATAGCGAATCTTGCAAAACTCGGTGCCGGCAATATATTCAAAAGGGGTTTTTTGCGACAGGATCAGTGAGGAGGCATTAAACACCCGGGTGCTGAGGTGTTTCAATTTTTTTTGCTGGCGCTGAAAGTTTTGTTTTAACTGAATCATGTAAATAAAATATCCGTATCCGCGGGAGGATTGATCGAAGTCTAAGCAATAATCGCTTATTATGCCTTGACCTGAAATAGCTTAGGCGCTCAAAATGTTGGCAAATTTTTACAAAAGGCAGCCTGAGGGCTGAGGTAAAGCGATGAGCCAGCAAGACGATATTTCTTACCAATTAGAAACTTTAGCCATTCGTACCGGTCATACCCGCACTTTTGAAGGTGAGCATGGCGAACCGATTTTTCTAACATCGTCTTTTGTGTATGAAAATGCTGCAGAAGCCGCAGCTAAATTCTCAGGCCAGGAACCGGGCAATATCTATTCTCGCTTTACCAATCCGACCGTTGCCATGTTTGAAAAGCGTCTAGCTGCACTTGAAGGTGCAGAGCGCGCCGTCGCCACCAGTTCGGGTATGGCAGCCATTATGGCAGTGATGATGGCTTTTTTAAAAGCGGGCGACCATGTGATTTGTTCACGTGCAGTCTTCGGTTCTACGGTTTCCATGTTTGAAAAATATGTCGCAAAATTTGGCGTCAGCGTTGATTTCGTCGATTTGACTGATCTTGATGCATGGAAAAATGCCATCAAGCCTGAAACAAAAATTCTCTTTGTTGAATCGCCATCGAATCCTTTAGCAGAAGTAGCTAATATACAGGGACTCGCCGATATTGCGCATGCTAATGATGCTTTACTGGCGATTGATAACAGCTTCTGTACACCGGTGTTACAACAACCAATCAAATTTGGTGCAGACCTGGTAGTGTATTCTGCGACTAAATATCTGGATGGTCAGGGCCGCGCCTTGGGTGGTGCTGTCGTAGGTAATCACAAGTTACTAGAAGAAATCTTCGGCTACGTGCGTACCACAGGCCCGTCAATGAGCCCATTCAATGCTTGGGTCTTCCTGAAAGGCTTGGAGACACTACGTTTGCGTATGCGTGAACATTCAGCAAGTGCTCAGCAACTGGCTGAATTTTTGAATCAGCATCCAAAAGTAGAAAAAGTATATTATGCGGGCCTGCCTGAGCATGTCGGTCATGAACTGGCAGCAAAACAGCAGAGCGGTTTTGGCGGTATTGTGTCTTTTGAAGTCAAAGGTGGCCGTGAGGAAGCGTGGACTGTCATTGACAATACCCAGTTTATTTCGATTACCGGCAATCTGGGCGATGTAAAATCGACTATTACCCATCCGGCGACCACGACACACGGTAAATTGTCGCCTGAAGCCAAAGAAGCCGCTGGTATTCGTGAAGGTTTAATTCGCGTATCTGTTGGTTTGGAAGAGATTGGTGATATTATCCAGGATATTCGTCGCGGTTTAGACCTGATTTAATTTTATAAATTTATGTTCGGAGATATTTATGAACATTAACATGTTGATGCAGCAAGCTCAGCGCATGCAGAAAGAAGTTGAAAACAACGTAAAAAAAGCCAAAGAAGAGCTTGCGCAAACTGAAGTGCATGCCGAGGCGGGTGGCGGTCTGGTGAAAGTAACCATGACTTGCCGTAACGTAGTGAAGCGTATCGAAATCAATCCTGAATTACTTCAGGATGATCCAGACATGATCGAGGACCTGATTGCAGCTGCAATGAATGATGCAGCACGTCAGGCAGAAGTGGTATCTGACGAAAGAATGAAAGCAGCGAACTCAGGCATGGGTTTACCGCCTGGTCTTGCAGGTATGTTCTAAGGAAGAATGCGCAATGTTTAGTGATCGTTTTGATCAACTCGTTCAAGCATTACGCATTTTGCCAAGCGTTGGGCCAAAATCGGCTCAACGTATGGCATTGCATATGATCATGAAAAATCGTGAGGGTGCTATTGGTCTGGCACATGCGCTGACTGAGGCAACCAATCACATTCATGAATGTTCAGTCTGTCATTCTCTGACCGAAGACGAAGTCTGCAATATTTGCAGCTCTCTGGATCGTGATGATGAACTGCTCTGTGTAGTGGAATCACCTGCAGATGTCATGGCGATTGAGCAAAGTGGTAGTTTCAGAGGTAAATATCATGTATTGGGCGGACATTTATCGCCACTGGATGGTATTGGTCCCGAAGAAATCGGTATTCCGTACTTATTGCATCGTTTGGCCAATGGTCAGGTGAAAGAAGTGATTCTGGCAACCAATGCCACGGTAGAAGGTCAGGCTACGGCGCATTATCTGGTTGAGGCCAGTAAGCATTTGCCGATCCAGATGACCCGAATTGCCCAGGGCGTACCACAAGGTGGTGAGCTGGAATATGTCGACAGTCATACCTTGAGTCAGGCAGTACATAACCGGATGCGCATGAAATAAGCTAAGCTTAAATATCTTGTTAGTTTTAATATAAAAAAGATATTAATTAGAATATAAATCCTGATAAGTAAGCGCCATTTTTTAGGAAATAGGGCAGAATTGACGTTATTTTTTATACAAAAATTCTATAGATCAGTTAATATGGATCTATCGAGAATCTAATCTTAGACTCAGTTCTATGTTTCAATTTATTCAACATCAAAACGACTTAACTCATGTACTGAAGCTGATGGATCAGAATTCAGTTTATGGGCTGGATACCGAGTTTATCAAGGTTGATACCTTATGGCCTAAGCTGGGTGTTTTTCAGATTAACGTAGACAACAAGGTTTATTTGTTGGATGGAACCACGCTAGATCTGACTGAGTTCCTTAATAAAATTTTTAACGCACAGCAGAATATTTTTCATGCCTGTAGTGAAGATATCGATCTGATCTATCACTATACCCAGAAGAAATCGCTGAGTAATGTGTTTGATACCCAGGTCGGCATGTCATTTTTGGGGCATGGTCTGCAAGTCAGCTATCAAAATGCGCTGAAGCAGATGCTGGAAGTCGATATCGAAAAAGACCAGACCCGTTCTGACTGGTTGGCGCGTCCACTCAGTTCCGAACAGTTGCTCTATGCTGCCAATGATGTGCATTATCTGGTGCAACTGTCAGAGAAAATTAAACAGGATCTGGATTCGAAAGATCTGCTGGATTTTGCCTTGCAAGATTGCCGGTTTCTGACTCAGGAAATTGGCGAAGATACCCCAACTGCCTTGTTGTATCAGGATGTCGGCAATTACCGGCATTCACGCCGTCAGCTGATGCAATTGCAGCAATTAATGGTTTGGCGTGATCAGATTGCCAAAGCACTGAATCAGCCACGCAGTTTCATTTTGAAAAATGCCAGCATGATTGATCTGGTGGAAAAATTCCCGCGCAATAATTTCCAGCTGAGTCATGTGAAAGACATTCGTTCGAATGTGGTTCGTGAGCATGGCAAAACCATTTTAGATTTATTGAAATTCCTGCCGGAGCCGGCAAATTGGCCTTTACGTCTGGCACGTCCAATTCGCCATTCTTCCAAAGATATTGGTGAAAAAATTGATTCAATTATTCAGAATGTAGTCAATGAAACTTCAATTCCGAAAGAAGTCCTGATGCGTAAGAAATGGCTGAATGCCTTGTATCAACATGTGGTTTTCCATAAGGACGAGCAGGATCTGCCGGATTATCTGCTTGGGTGGCGCTATGAGTTATTAACTCGGCCACTGATTCAGGTATTGCATCAGGACGAATCTTATCTGTCTACCCAGATGAAAGTCAGCGAGTGATTAGCTACAGGATTGGTTAAAGAAAAAGCAATTATACAAAATCACGACTGATGCATGAGACGTGGCTAATGTTTCTGTCTTTTTTTTGATGTATCCTTGCGGTTGTTTTTCCAGAAAAGTCGTTTGAAATATGCAAGTGTCTATCTACAAATCCAGTAAAAAAAGTGAAATGTATCTGTATGTGGCGCGTCCTGCGAATGAAAGCGAAGCTGAAACATTCGAACCTTTAAGCGTATTGACTGAAGCAGTACAGGCAGCATTTGGACGTGCGACTTTTGTCATGCATCTTGAATTAAGCGAATCACGTAAACTGGCACGTGCCAATGTCTTGCATGTCATGGATTCTATTGAAACCCGCGGTTTCTTCCTGCAAATGCCACCAGAAGGCTTGATTGATCCAAATGCGGTCGCACCAGAAGGTTTACGCGGTGCTTAATGTTAATTCAGGAGTTGTGAAATGAATGGTTATGTGGCTGTATTAGACTCAATTCCTGAACAGAGCATTGCCGTAGCAGTTTATTTGCTCGGCAGCCTGATTGCTTTATGGTGCTGGTATGGCGTAACCAAACGTCTACCTAAACCTATGGGCGGTTTTTTGTGGATTGTGGCCTTTGCCATTCTGTTGACACCGACGGTATCTGAGGGGGCGAATGCTTCTATTGCACCTGCGATCTTCGGTCTGTTATTTGGGGTGTTGACCAAAGAGCAATCCCTGGTTTGGATTAATGCGTCACTTATTTTATTTGTCATTGGGATCGGATCTGTGATTGGCTATTGCTGGTCGACTTATGTGTCGAACAAAAGCAATATTCGTGTTCACGAGAAAAGTTCACCGCTGTAAGTAAAAAATAAGGTTCAATCATGTCTGCTGATATTCAACAATTTTCAGGTACCGATCAGTACATCGCGACTGACAGTTTAAAACTTGCGGTGAAAGCTGCACGCAGTTTGCAAAAACCGTTGCTGGTCAAAGGGGAGCCGGGTACAGGTAAGACTTTACTGGCCGAGCAAGTTGCAGGAAGTCTGGGTTTGGAACTGATCACCTGGCACATCAAGTCTACTACCAAAGCACAGCAAGGTCTGTATGAATATGATGCAGTATCGCGCTTGCGCGATAGCCAGTTGGGTGATGACCGTGTCTATGACATCAAGAACTACATCAAGCCGGGCAAATTGTGGGAAGCATTTACCAGTGAAGAACGCTGTGTTCTGCTGATTGATGAAATTGACAAGGCAGACATCGAGTTTCCAAATGACTTGCTGCATGAACTCGATAAAATGTCGTTCTATGTGTACGAGACTGGCGAGACCATTACGGCAACTCAGCGCCCAATCGTGATCATTACCTCAAATAATGAAAAAGAATTGCCAGATGCTTTCCTGCGTCGTTGCTTCTTCCATTACATCGAATTCCCAGATGAAGCCACCATGCGTGAAATCATTGATGTGCATTTTGCCAATATCTCGACCACACTGGTGAATGAAGCCTTACAGGTTTTCTTTAAATTGCGCCAGATTCCAGGTTTGAAAAAACCACCTTCAACATCTGAATTGATTGATTGGCTCAGCTTGCTGATGGCAGATGATATGCCGGAAGATATTCTGCGCAATACTGATAAATCTAAAGCAATTCCACCTTTGTACGGTGCATTAATCAAGAATGAGCAAGATGTGCAGTTGCTCGAACGTCTAGCATTTATGTCACGTCGTTAAGGGAGAAACACGCATGTTTGTGCGACTGTTTTATACCTTACGCAAATACGGCGTGCCGGTATCGACTCGTGAGCTGATTGACCTGAATCAGGCGGTTGCTGCAGGTCTGGTGTTTGCCGATCAGGATGAATTCTATCAGCTGGCCAAAACCGTCATGGTCAAGGACGAGCGCTATTTCGATAAGTTCGATCGCGCCATGAAAGACTATTTTGATGGTATCGCGACCTTTGATCTGGATGAATTACTGAATCAGGTGCATAAGCTGCCCAAAGACTGGTTTGATCTCGAATTACTCGAGAAGCATCTGACCCCGGAGCAGCGCGAAGAGTTGAAAAAGGCCGGTTCCCTGGAAGAACTGATGAAAATGCTGGAAGAGCGCCTGCGCGAACAGCATAAAAAACATCAGGGTGGTAACAAGATGATTGGTACCGGTGGGACTTCACCCTTTGGTGCTTATGGCGATCATCCTGAAGGTGTGCGTATTGGCGGGCCGGGGCGTAAGCGTTCTGCGGTGAAAGTCTGGGAGCAGCGTCAATACCGCAATCTGGACGATGAGCAGATTTTGGGTAGCCGCCAGATGCAGATGGCATTGCGCCGTTTGCGTAAGTTTGCCCGTCAGGGTGCAGCCGAAGAACTGGATATTGATGGTACGATTCGTGAAACGGCTAAGCAGGGTATTCTGGATGTACAATTGGTACCGGAGCGCCGTAACCGTATTAAAGTACTAATGCTGTTTGATATTGGCGGATCGATGGATGCACATATCGCTCAGTGTGAAAAACTGTTTAGCGCCGCCAAAACCGAATTTAAGACTCTGGAATATTTCTATTTCCATAACTGTCTGTACGACTATGTCTGGAAAGATAATGTCCGTCGTTCCAGCTCGCGCATGAATACTTGGGATTTATTTAATACCTATGGCCGTGATTACCGGGTGATTGTGGTCGGTGATGCCAGTATGGCGCCGTATGAGCTGAATTCTGTCGGTGGTTCGGTTGAATATATGAATGATGAGGCTGGGCAAGTCTGGTTGCAGCGTCTACGTCAGCATTTTGATAAAACCGCTTGGCTGAATCCTGAAGAAGAAAAATACTGGCATTACACCCATACTATTGGTCTGATCCAGCAAATATTTGAAAATCATATGTTTCCAATGACGCTGAAAGGCATTGAAGACATGACTAAATATCTGGCGCGTTAATTCCATTTATCTATAAGTGACTTTAGTTAGAGTTATTAGTGATTTAAAAAAAATTATTCTAGTATAAAGTCACTCATTATCTCTTATTTAAAATTTCAGGCATGATTATGGCTCATCAAATTAATGGTATTGCGTTACCGAATGAAGAGGGTTTTTTTGGTCAGTATGGCGGTCAGTTTATTCCACCCGATCTGAAACAGGCCATGGATGATATTAATGTGGCCTATCAGGAAATTCGTCAGACTGAAGAGTTTCAGAATGAATTGAAAGATCTGTTTGCCCATTATGTCGGTCGCCCAAGTCCTTTATTTCATGCCAAACGTCTTTCTGAACAGCTTGGCGGGGCGCAGATTTATCTGAAACGTGAAGATCTGAACCATACCGGGGCGCACAAGATCAATCATTGTCTGGGTGAAGCTTTACTTGCGAAATATATGGGCAAGACCAAAGTCATTGCAGAAACCGGTGCCGGCCAGCATGGTGTTGCTTTGGCAACTGCATGTGCCTTGGTGGGTATCCCATGTGAAATTCATATGGGGCAAGTAGATATTGAAAAAGAGCATCCAAACGTCGTCAAGATGAAAATTCTGGGTGCCAAGCTGATTTCTGTGACTCGCGGTACAGCCACACTCAAAGATGCAGTCGACAGTGCTTTTGAAGAATATTTAAAAGACCCGAAAAACTACATCTATGCCATTGGTTCGGTAGTCGGGCCGCACCCATTCCCGATGATGGTACGTGATTTCCAGTCGATTATTGGTGATGAGATTAAAGTTCAGGCCAATGAGCGTTTTGGTGCAAATCCTGACTATGTTGTTGCCTGTGTCGGTGGGGGTTCCAATGCAGTGGGCGCATTCACTGCATTTTTAAATGAACCAGATGTGAAACTGGTAGGCGTTGAGCCGGCAGGTCATGGTCTGGATACTGACAAGCACTCAGCAACATTAACTTTGGGTAAGCCGAGCCAGTTACACGGGATGGCCTGTTATGTGCTAGAAGATGAACAAGGCGAACCTTTACCAGTGCATTCAATTGCTTCTGGTCTGGATTATCCGGGTGTGGGGCCGCAGCATAGCTTGCTTAAAGATTTGGGTCGGGTTGAGTATACGACTGCAACCGATCAGGAATGTCTGGATGCATTTATGACCTTGTCCCGTGTAGAAGGGATTGTGCCTGCACTAGAAAGTTCGCATGCGGTGGCTTGGGCAATTCGTGAAGCGGGTAAATTGCCAAAAGATACCAAAATTGTGGTCAACTTATCGGGTCGTGGTGATAAAGACTCAGATTACGTCGCAGAAAAATTAGGTCTAAACTGATTTTATTCAGAATGTTCATATAAAAAAATCCCGATACACGTACCGGGATTTTTTATGCATCAGATATAAAACTTTATCTTGGTGTCACTTAAGTGATCTTCAAATGCCTTAGAGAAAGCTAGATGATGTTTTAACCTGAGATATATTGCTGTAACTGTTCAATCAATTTACGTTGGTCATCCATGGCGGCCTTGACCAAATCCCCAATTGAAATCAGACCGATCAGTTTTTCATGTTCGACCACGGGTAAGTGGCGTAGGTGGCGTTCAGTCATCAGAGATAAACAGTCTTCTACGCTAGTAGCTGTATTTACGGTAATCACTTTAGAGGTCATGATCTCATTAACAGTGGTGTCGAATGAGGTTCTTTGCATCAGCGCGATTTTACGAGTGTAATCCCGCTCTGACAAAATCCCCACCACGTTGTCTTCATGGGTTACCACAAGCGCCCCGATTCCTTTATCCGCCATCAAGGTGATGGCTTCTAAAACGGTAGAATCTGGACGGATGGTATAAATAGCTTGATGCATTTTTTCACTGAGCACCTGTGCCACATTGGTCATGCTTAATCATCCTTATTGGTTAATTTATTATTAATCCTAGAGTATGTATTCAACCTGAACATCTCTAAGTGTTTAGGTTTTAGTCTTTATAAATAGCATGTTATTTAAGCAATGTGCAGTCTTTGTTGCGAAAAAAACAGATGACGCATCTGTGCAGCAGTCAGTTTGAGTTTGGTTCCATTGGTGTTGAACAGCGCTGGCGTAACATTCAGTCGCGACAGGGTCGGCAATAACGCATTTTCAAAATCTTCAGAATTGATTTTACGTGGAATGTAATCCGGCCAATGTTGCTGGGCATAATTTTTAGCATCCAGCGGATTGAGCCAGAATGGAAAGATACAATCTTCCTGGTCACGCATCATCGCCCAGCCTTGGTGATATGCGCCCCATAGCTCACCACAATTCATCAAAGATTTAAGCATCGTGATCTTTAACAGAAAGTTTTTGCAGATCGGATCAATTTGAATAATTTTTCGTGGTTTCATTAGAATAAAGTGCTATTGGAGTTCAGGCTCTATTCTAGAAACTTTATATGAAATTACTGTTTCAGCTTTGCAAGGATTCGTAAGAAAATATGTATTGATTGCTATTTATTGAAAAAAGGGCGTAAAAAAACGCCACCTAGGTGACGTTTCTTTATGCTTGCATGGTGGCCATGTTTTGCCAGTACTGGGCTTTGAGTGAATCTCGTTCTACACGGAAACCTTGATAATAAAGTTCTGCTAAAAAAAGCGCTGCTTTACCATGGCCAGCACGAGCGGCTTCTTCAAGCTGTTTTACCGCATCAGCAAAGTTCATTTGCGATTGAATGGTATTCACGGCATCTGCGTACAGATGTTCCAGATCGTGTTGAGAGAGTTGATGTATCATATAAAAACTCCTTAATTTTAATTATGATTACAGGATAAACTATTTAGTCTAAATACAAATATAAATTAGTATTGTTAAACTAATATTACAAAATAATGGAAAAGTCAACTATTCGATTTTATTCGTTTACTTCAGTTATAGTTTAACTGATTAAACTATACACAACTATAAATATTATTAAGCTACATTGTAAATGGATAGCAAACAATAAGGAGAAGGCCATGATGACAAGAACTTTAGATGGTGTGAAATTTGATATGCCTCCGACTGCAGGTCAAATTATGGAACTTGCCGATTTGCATCGTAAAAAACTCGATCAAGCTATATTCAGTAAACATACCCATTTGGGTGATTATGGACTGGCACAACGTAAAGAAGTCTACGACTTTACCCGTGCGCTGGATGAAAACCAGCGTGAGCAGTTTTATAAGCTTTATAATGGTGAGCTGGTCCGCATTGCAGATGAGGATCGTCTGCATCCGCCTGAAGCAGAAGCGGGTTTAAGTAAATTTGCAATTGCACTGGTATTACTTGTTGTTGCATTGGTGCTGTATTCAACAATTATTACCAGAATCATGAATTAGTCCTCGAAATAGCAGGATTCAGCTCTTATGAATATTCATTGCGCTGACTTGAACTTATGTAACTGCGACCATACACTACCTCTAACCTGAGGTAGTGTATGTCTATAGATACAGAAAAACTAAGCCAATTTTTCAGCCGAATCAAACTGGAACAGATTTATAACAGTGTGGTTATTTTTATTATTGCGGTCATTCTACTTTTAGCCGCATTTGCTTTATATCGTCCGCTTAGCCTTTCCCAAGTGACTCAGATTCAGCAACTGTCTAAACAGCAAAACCTTCCCCAAACTCAGGATATGGCACTCGCCTTGTTAGAGCAGCAGCATATCCGTCGTGGGCAATATCTTAAATTGATGCAGGCTTATCAGCAGGAATCACTTCGGGCACGTCAGCTTCCGCCGGTCTCTGTGGAGATGCCTTAGGCATAGGGTTTGTTGGTAAGTAATAATTGGCATCCATTAAATTTCGCTCCAAACGCATTTTCAAGGCATTTTGATCCAGTTCTTTGTTGACGACGACTAGGGTTAAGCGATCAGGATGAAAATGCTTGCGCACTGCATTTTGTACATCTGCCGCTGTGATTTTAGCCAAGCGTTCTGGATAACTGGATAAATAATCAGTTTGCTCACTATAAAAACCCATATTGCCTAGCTGGGCATTAATGGTGGCATTACTGCTGTAATTATTAGGAAAAGCACGTAACATGCCTGCTTTGGTTTCTTCCAGACGCTGAGTATCAATAGGTTGGCTGACAAAGTGGATAAATGCTTGATGTGCGACCTGAATGCTGTCTAGCAGTTGATCCTGACGCGTGGAATACTTAAAGCTGAATACGCCGGGTGCCTGACTAAAGCTCAATGAACTATAAGCGCCATAAGTAAAACCACGTTTCACCCGTAGTTCCTGCATCAATACTGCATTAAATCCGCTACCGCCAAACATGCGATTGGCGACTTCTAAAGCCAGTTTATCTTCAGTAAAGCGGGTTGGACCTAAATGCCCAAAGGTGACATGCGCCTGAGACGAGTTATAGGGTAGATTTACCACTTCAAAACCAGATTGAATTTCAGGCTGTGGCAATGCTTCTGCTTTTTGCCCTTGAGGTAAGTTGCCGGCAATTCGTTCAGACAGTTCGAGTGCCTGTTTCGGGCTGAGTTTGCCAGTAATAGCAATATTCATATTTTGCGCCACCAAAAACTGATCACGAAATTTTTTCAATAATTCTGCATTAATTTTCTTGGTGCTGCCTTGGGTGCCGCTGATTGGTTCTGCATAAGGGTGCTGACCATATAAAGCGCGATAAAAACGGATATCCATGAGTCGGCTTGGATTTTCCTGCAGCTGTTTTTGTCCCACTTGGGTATTGCTTAAAGCCAGATTAATGCTGGATGGTTTAAATGATGCATTCTTGAGAACCTCCATCAGCATGCCCAATGCGGGTTCCAGTTTTTCCGGGTCTGAAAGCGTACGCAGACGAACCACAAACATATCCCGATAGGCTTGTACGCTGAATTGTGCTCCGGTTTGGTCAAAAACTTCCGCCACCTGATTGGCGCTATATTTGTCGGTTCCTTCACGCATCAACTTGGCTGCCATATTGGATAGACCATATAGGCCTTTGGCAATTTCCTGATCACGGGCCGAACCGGCATTAAAGGTCAGCTGGATATCTACCATGGGAAGATCCTGCGTTTCAACAAACAGTGTACGTACCTTGTAGAGATTGTTTAGATCATGAATATAAGGCGCCTGAAAATCCCGTTGCTGATTAATATTTTTTAAGCTTTGCAGCAAAGGGATAGACTGTAACTGACTCGGATTATCATTTTGGTTAGGCTGGGGATCCAGATAGTTTTCTGCATGGGTAGCCGAGCTAAGACTTAAAATTGAAATAAGCAAAAATGAACGAAGTTGAAGCATTATAATCCCCGTTGCTGGGTGTTTTGTTCAGGAGAGAGATAAAGCGTGCTGAGATTTTCACGTACAAAATAGGCGTTTGCGACACGCTGGATATCCTGAACGCTGACACTTTCAAAGTGTTTCGGTAATTCATCCATCAGGCGATAACTCAAGCCATTGACCTCTAGATTTCCAATCATTTTGGCTTGTCCGGCAATATCATCCTGGCTATAGATCAAATTGGAAATAAAGCGGGTACTGATACGATCCACTTCCTGTTGGGTCATCGCTGTAGTTTTAAGTAAATCCACTTCATCCTGAATTGCTTGTTGTGCTTCTTGCAAAGAGATGCCCGGCGCAGGTAAGGCAGAAATACCAAACAGGCTGTCGCCGCGATTATAGGGATCATAAGAAACGCTGACAGAGGTCAGAATTTTACGATCACGTACCAATCGGTCTTGCAGGCGCGAAGAAATGCCACTGTCCAAAAGACTGCGAATAATGGTCAAGGCATAAGCATCTTGGGGGTTTTTGGCAGTGCCAAGGGATTTTACATTCCAGGTCATGTACAGATTGGGCACCTGAACATTGCTATTGATCTCCATATGGCGATAACCCAAACGCTCAAACTCCAGTACGTCATTGCGGGCTGGTGTTGGACGTGAGGGAATGTCGGCAAAATATTTTTGTACCTGAGCCAAAGCAGCTTCAGATTCTACATTCCCCACAATCACCAGAATGGCATTATTCGGACTGTACCAATCCCGGTACCATTTTTTGACATCATTCAACTGAATATTATTCAGAGTTTTCATGTGTCCAATCACCGGCTGGCGATAATGACTGGTCGGATAACTGACCCATTTAAACCGTTCAAATGCTTGCGCCCGCGGATTGTCGTCGGTGCGTTGGCGCCGTTCTTCCATGACGACTTTAATTTCTGGCTCGAAGTCCTGCTGTCGAAGTAATAAATTACTCATCCGGTCAGATTCAAGTTCCAGGGCCATAGGAAAATAGGCCTTAGGATAAAGCTGATAATAATTGGTGTAATTGGTAAAGGTGGCCGCATTGATACTGCCGCCATAAATCCGGCTAAGACGGGTAAATTCATCATTTGGGACTTTATGAGTGCCTTTGAACATCATATGTTCAAGTGCATGGGATACCCCCAGAATATTTCCGGATTCATCACTACTGCCGACTTTGTACCAAATTTGTGTCATTACCATGGGCGCACGATGGTCTTCCCGAATAATGACTTTTAAACCGTTACTTAACGTGGTTTCAAAAGTAGTCCGTGACAATTCGCTTCGGGTTTGTGCCTGAACCGAGTTAAAACTCAGGCTAAGCAAGACTGCTGCACCGAGTGGATAAAGCGTCTGTTTGATCATTTGCGAGAAAGAGGAGATAGTCAAAAAGGTGATGAACACTAGATCTCCTGAAATAGGCGTTTGTATTTAGAGTTATTTTTAATAAATGCGTGCTTGAAAGCAACCGAGAGCTGTAGCTTTTTGGTATGTTTGTCCAGCATTCGCATTGCTAGCTGCAAAGCAGGCAAGTTATGGTAGAATCTGGGTTTTTAACGCAATGCTTTTCAAGGATTCGGCATGCAACAGCAATCTAATGGGCAAAACAAATTTTTGATTGATGCTGATATCGGAGATGATGATGTCACATTACCGAGCTTACCTGCGGTCAATGTGCCTATCGTAGAAACGCCAAGCGAAACAGCTGTAGTTTCTGCACCTGTCGAAACAGAAACTGAAAATGAAGATTCTGCGGCGAAAGGTGGCTTCTTTAGCCGTATGAAAGTGGGTTTAACCAAAACCCGTAAAAACCTTGCCGATGGGATGGTAAATATCCTGATCGGTGGTAAAGAAATTGATGATGAATTATTAGAAGAAGTCGAAGAGCAGCTTCTGGTGGCCGATATCGGTGTGGAAGCCACCAAGACCATTATCGCTAACCTGACTGAACGTACGGCACGTGGTGATTTGATCTATTCGCATTCACTCTATAAAGCGCTTCAGGAAGAACTGGTGGCTTTATTGGCACCACGGGTAAAACCGCTGCATATTGATCCGAATAAATCGCCTTATGTGATTCTGGTAGTTGGTGTGAATGGTGTCGGTAAAACGACTACCATTGGCAAGTTGGCAAAGCGCCTGCAAGGTGAAGGCAAGACCGTCATGTTGGCAGCAGGCGATACTTTCCGTGCGGCTGCAACTGAACAGCTCCAGATCTGGGGTGAGCGTAATAATATTGCGGTTGTTGCTCAGGGTCATGGTGCTGACTCAGCTTCAGTGATTTTCGATGCTTTTGAAAGTGCGCGTGCCAAAGGTGTGGATGTATTGATTGCAGACACAGCGGGCCGTTTGCATAACAAAGGTCATTTGATGCAGGAATTGACTAAAGTAAAACGTGTAATGCAGAAAATTGATGCCACTGCACCTCATGAAGTGATGTTGGTGGTCGATGCCGGTACTGGTCAGAATGCTATTAATCAGGTCGAGATGTTTGATGAGGCGGTAGGCTTGACGGGCTTAACTATTACCAAACTTGATGGTACTGCCAAAGGTGGGGTACTGTTTAATATCGCCAGTCGTACTCATGTGCCGATTCGCTTTATTGGTGTGGGTGAAAAAATTGATGACCTGCGTCCATTCTCTGCCAAATCTTTTGTTGCTGCATTATTTGAAACTGAAAAATAAATAATGTGCAATGCTTCACATAAACTCCGCCAAGTGCGGAGTTTGTTGTTTTTGGCTGGTTTGAGTGTTGTAAAAACCGACAGTAAAACCACCACTAAATCTGCCCATCTTGATAAAGGCCTTATAATTGTAGGGGATTTTCTAAGCTGATTTGGCTTGTTTTTTGTGGGGTAGAAAATGGCATTGCTAAATAAGATTGGTCAGGTATTAACAAGCGATATAACCAAGGATTTTAAATTTTCAAGAAAAAATAAACTGAATGGTGATTTAGAACTGACTTTTGTCGATCAATTGAAAAAGCGCCGTAGTATCGATCAACTCGGTAAGCGGGTACATTATAGTCAGACTTAGCTTGGCGAAATCATTCAGGAAGCAGTGCGCAGCTGCCCTTCGGCTTATGATTCTCAAACTACGCGCATTGTGGTGTTATTTGCAGATTCTCATCATCAATTCTGGGAAATTGTGAAACAGGTACAGCGTCAGCATATGCCGGCATCTATTTACGAAGGAATGGAAATCAAGTTGAATCAATGTGCTGCTGCCTATGGCACGGTTTTGTTTTATGAAGATCAAGCCGTGATTCAACAATTACAAAAGAAAATGCCATTAAATAGTGAAGATTTTCCAGCATGGTCGGAACAAACTTCCGGTATGGCGCAATTTGCTGTGTGGACGACGCTGGCAGATTCTGGCTTAGGGGCATCCTTACAGCACTACAATCCACTGATTGATGAAAGGGTCGCTGAGCATTTTGAAATTGAAAAGAACTGGTTGTTGCGAGCCCAACTTTGCTTTGGATCAATTGAACAAGCAGTAGAAGAAAAATTACAAAAGCCGGATCAGCACCGTTTCAAAGTATTTAATTAAAAGTTTATAGAGAACTTTATATGTGACAGCATGGAAGCTGCGGATAAAATCAGATACAAATACGCTACCCAGATCTAAATCAGATTGTTCTATAAATAAAACACATTGTTATCGAAATGCACCTGTCTTGGGTGCTTAAAGCACGTAGTATGACTTTATCGATTTTTTAATAATCAAAATATATAGAGGTGAATTCATGGCATTTTTAGATCAAATCAAACAACGCCGAAGCATTTATACCATTGGAAAAAATGTAGAGCTGGATCAAGCAGAAATTGAGAAAATCATTAAAGATGCGGTGAAGCACAGTCCGTCATCTTTTAACTCGCAAACCTCGCGTGTGGTGATTTTATTTGGTCAATCACATGATACCTTCTGGCATATTGTACGTGAAACTTTACGTGACCTTGTTTCAGCAGATGCATTTGAATCAACCAATAGCAAGATCAATGCTTTTGCAGCAGGTTATGGAACCGCTCTGTTTTATGAAGATCAGAATGTGGTGAAGTCGATGCAAGAGCAGTTTGCACTCTATGCAGATAACTTCCCGGTCTGGTCTGAGCATTCTTCCGCTATTGCACAGTTTGCAACCTGGACCGCTTTGGCAGAAAAAAATATCGGTGCTTCATTGCAGCACTACAATCCAATTATTGATGAAGAAGTTGCACAAACTTTCGAGATTCCATCTCACTGGAAACTTCGTGCTCAACTGGTATTTGGTTCGATTGAAGCTCCTGCAGGTGAAAAAACCTTTATGGATGATGCAGAGCGCTTTAAGACTTTTGCATAAATGATTTTAGATCATAAAAAAAGAAGCATTTTGATGCTTCTTTTTTTATGTCTTAGAGTTGTATTTGGATATGATGGGGTATATTTAGCCAAATAAATGCTAAGAACACAGGCTGTATCACTCCAGCCTTTGTCATAAGATTGTCATTTAGACGCGGCATAGTGCGGCTAATTTTTAATAAACAACCAAAAATGAGTAAAGGATATGGATTTACGTATTGCGGCAACTGCAGCAGTGTTTCTGTTTAGCACATCAGTTTTTTCGGCAGTGACCGTCACAGTACCTGAAGAAATAAAAATTGTTGCCGTAAATGATCAGGAGGTGAACTCGGGTCTATTGCGTTCTAATCAGAGTTATAGCTTGGATGCAGGTGTAAATGCGATCAGTGTACGCTATAACGAATTTTTCCAGCATTCAGACAATTCACATGACATTTTAAAGTCGGGTGTGGTTACGGTAAAAACACCAAGCCTTAAAGAGGGCGAAACTTATCGTTTAGCACTCATTCAGGCGCCTAAAGATTTTGATGCAGCGCAAAAATATAAAGATCAGCCCATTATTGGTCTATATGATGCAAAAAATCAGCTCTTAGTCCAGCAGACGGGCGCTAAAGATGCAGCGAAACCATGGTTTGGAAATCGAGTGTTGACTAAAAAAGTAGATATGACAACTAAAGCTGCGACAGCAGTTAATCAACCTGCAGCTGTATATACTCACTCAGCAGACCAGAATGATCAGCAGCTGATTCAATTATGGCAGAAGGCTTCTAAAGCTGAGCGTCAAAAATTTATGACTTGGCTCGCTGAACAGGCAAATTAAAAAATTTTGATGAAGAATCAAAAAGATCACCATTAAGGTGATCTTTTTTTATGAGATGAGGGCAAGAAAATTAACATTTGCTTAAACTTTTCATGCGGAATTAGCTAGAAAAATGCAAAAAAAGTGTTAAAAATAGCCTTTCAGATTAAAAAATAAACGCATGATTGGTTTTTTTGAATATTTTTAAGAAAAGCCCTTGCGCTCGTTTTGAAACTGTATAGAATACGCAGCACACCAGCGCAATGCATGAAACGAAACGTTAAATAATTGGGTTGGAGCTTGAAACTGACGAGGTTTTAAGAAGATCATTAAGAGATTATGAAGAACAACTTGTGTGGATTTTTACTGGTTGA
>CAUPZU010000034.1:0-21335 GCA_963516025.1 Acinetobacter lwoffii | reverse complement strand
CCACAAAATTGGCCATAGCATTGCCTGAAAAGGCCAAAACAGATGCGGCAACAGCGCCTAAAAGGAATTTTTTCATTCGGATTATCGTCCTCTAAATCATTATGCTTAGTTTATGTGTTCACTATAAATCAATTATGCCGGTTTCGTTTTCATTCTGTGAACTTTTTTGCTGCTTTTATCGCTTTTTCTGCCAGAATCGCTACACTAAACCATCGGACTGATTTTCAAGGTTTTAAATCAGTTTCTCTGGCCATTCGGCACATACATATTTTTAGCTAATCACGACTGATTGAGGTGACACCGATGTCGCAATTGAATGTTGATCCACAAGAAATTGCCAAGTTTGAAGCATTTGCAGCTATATGGTGGGATCAGCATTCCGAGTTCCGCCCCTTGCACATGATTAATCCACTGCGTTTAAACTGGATTGATGAACATGCCGGAGGCCTGAGCGGCAAAAAAGTGCTGGATGTCGGCTGTGGCGGCGGTATTCTGGCCGAGAGCATGGCGCGACGCGGTGCCGATGTACTCGGGATTGATATGGGTGCGGCCCCGCTGAATGTGGCACGCATCCATGCCGAACAGGAAGGAGTGAGCAATATCGAATATCGTCAGGTGCCCGTAGAGCAACTGGCAGAGGAACAGGCTGGCCAATATGACATCGTGACCTGCATGGAAATGCTAGAGCATGTGCCAGATCCGGCATCGATTATTCAGGCCTGTCATAAGCTGGTCAAGCCAGGTGGTCATGTATTCTTCTCGACCATTAACCGTAATCCAAAGTCCTATTTATTTGCGATTATCGGGGCAGAATATGTCTTGCGCATGCTGGCCAAAGGCACCCATGATTACAGCAAATTTATCAAGCCGTCTGAACTGGCACATGATATTCGTAACGCTGGTTTAAAGCTCAAAGACATGACCGGTCTGCACTATAATCCGCTGACCAAGCGTTATTGGCTGGCACCGAATGTTGATGTGAACTACATGGTTTATACCGTGAAAGATAGCGCAGCAGAGACCACAGCATGAAAGCCGTTTTATTTGACCTAGATGGAACCCTGATTGATACCGCTGCCGATTTTATCCGAATTATCCAGCAGATGTGCCGTGAAGAAGGCCGCCCACTGGTTGCACCCGAGCTGATTCGTACCCAGGTCTCCGAAGGCGCTCGCTCTATGGTGAAACTGGTTTATCCGGAACTGCAACTAGAAGATCCGGTCTTTCTGCAACACCGTCAGCGCTTTCTGGACATGTACGGCGCAGATATTGCGGTCGATACCGATCTGTTTGATGGCATGTATCCATTACTTGAACAGCTAGAGGAAAATGACATTCCTTGGGGGATTGTGACCAATAAACCGCGCTGGCTCAGCGAGGCTTTACTGCAAGCGCTGAACCTGAGTGAACGCTGCGCAGTGCTGGTATGTCCGGAAGATGTGACACGCACTAAACCTGATCCTGAACCAATGTATCTGGCAGCCCAGCAACTGAATCTTGCCGCTGAAGACTGTATCTATGTCGGAGATCATCCACGAGATATTGATGCCGGTCGTCATGCCCAGATGCCGACCATTTTGGCTGCCTATGGTTATTTGCCGTTGCAATACAAAGACGATTTAAACGCCTGGCAGGCCGACCATATCGTGCATACTGTGGCAGAATTACATCAATTGATTCAGACACTGGTACTGAAGCAGCATACTGCGGTATCTTGAACGCTTAACACTAAATAATAAGAAATGAGGAGGTAGATAATGAAATATTCAGCATATCAACCTCGCCCCGATCTGCTCAAGGATCGTATCATCCTGATCACAGGTGCGGGCGATGGCATTGGACGTGCAGCAGCAATCAGTTATGCCTTGCATGGCGCAACTGTGGTGTTGCATGGGCGTACCTTAAACAAACTCGAAGTCATTTATGATGAAATTGAAAGTTTGGGTGCGCCGCAACCTGCCATCTTGCCGCTACAACTATCAAGTGCTTCAGAACGTGATTATGAGCTTTTGCTTGATACGCTAGACCGTCAGTTTGGTCGTCTGGACGGTATTCTGCACAATGCCGGCATTTTAGGTGAACGGGTTCCCTTGGCGGATTATCCGGTCAACGTCTGGGATGATGTGATGGCGGTCAATCTGCGTGCACCCTTTGTCATGACCCAGGCCCTGCTGCCGCTATTATCCAAATCTGAACATGCTTCAGTGGTTTTTGCCAGCTCAGGTGTAGGCCGCGAAGCCCGCGAACGCTGGGGTGCCTATTCGGTGTCTAAAATTGCTATTGAAGCGGTAAGCCAGTTATTTGCCAAAGAGCAGGTACATCCAAATATACGTTATAACTGCATCAATCCCGGAGCAACGCGGACTGCCATGCGCGCCAAGGCCTATCCGAATGAAGATCCGAAAACCCTGCCTACCCCTGATTCAATCATGCCGGCTTATCTGTATTTGATGGGTAACGACAGTCTGCATATGAATGGCCAGAGTATTGACGCACAGGATTAGATTATTCTGTCTGTCATTCAGGGAGCAATCGCTCCCTTTTTATTTCGTTTTTAGTCGTATTCAGCGCATAAATCTTGGCTAACTTCACCCCGCTCGCATTGAGTTTCACTAAAATAACAGCATACTAAGCCCCAATCTATTTCACTCGAGTGCATCATGACTGAATTAAACAATATTACGGTGACCCATTTAGACGATGGCATGGTGTCGCTGCTGATTGATCAACAGCCTATTTCAGAGAAATACGGCACCAAGTTTGAAGCCAGTATCGTGGATGACATCAAAGCACTCGAAAATGCTCAGAAACTCAAATTGTTCGAGCAATTTGTATTTTCACATCAGGATCTGAATTTTGAACATGCCTATTATTATGTGACTGGCATTGAAAAATTAGACGACAGTTATCGTCTGGCCAAGCATTTTGTTTATCGCATTAAAATTGAAGGTCAGCCAGAAATCGAACATGTCATCAGCAATCAGGGCAAAGCCATGACGGCCGAGGATGTACGTGCCTTTATTCAGGCGCATGTGCAGAAATCACTCAACGATTATACTGACCTGAACTACGCTTATTAAAAGTCGGGTCATTGAATAATCTTGGGCACTTTTCGATAAAGTGCCCTTTTTTTCTTAAAATCCTGCAAAAAATAACAATAAATCGGATTTACATATTAAATATATAAAATTATACGGTTTTCCAAATTAAACTGATTGGACTATGCTTTCTTGAATCACAGATAGATCAAATCAGGAGCGCAGCATGGCTGACCAAAAACGTAAAATTGAAACAATTCACCGGATTGAACAGTTGCAGTTATCTGAAGCATTGATTGTGGCACTCGATGACGCCCTACAAGCTGAATCCGTGGCTGACGCGATTCAGTCCTTACAAGGTTTGGCAGAGCAATGGAATTAATCTCAAACTAAACTGGCAAAATTCTTTGTCGTTTCATTAAATCATGAACTTTTTTCTTGCTGATTCAATGCTGTTTTTTTGAGCTAAATCATCGATTTTCGCTTGCATGTTGGCCCTTGCTTTGATGAGATAAGGACATAGCTCGGTAGGCTACTTTATAGAAGTGATGCCGTCGCCTAAAGTCATGTAAAAACATGACATCATCATAATATCTCTGCATTTGTTATAAAAATTGTGCCTGTTCTTCACAGTTTCTCTGCAATTTTTCCGTACATTAGACACTGTAGAAGATGAACAATTTAATGAGGGTTCAACATGAAAAAGGTTTTGGTGGCACTGGCAATTTCTTGCAGTACATTCATGCTGAGCAATGTCGTCATCGCTGCCTCTCATTTCAATGATGAATCCCGTATGGATTCACGTCATGGTCATGACAAGAAGAAAGCCCGTGAGTTCCGAGAGGAAGATCAACAGGATAACCGCCGTATGCGTGAAGAACGTGGGGTGAAACGCCTGCAACAGTTACGCTGGCAGCCGGGTTATGTGATGCCACAGCATTATCGTGGCAATGGCTATAAAGTTGAATACAAAGACCATCGCCTGCCTCGACCTGACCGCAAGCAGCAATGGTACAAAGTCAATAATGACTACATTCTGGTGGATTCTGAAAACAACAGCATTATCCGCATCGTGGGTGACTAGTTTATAAGTGCATTCAAATTCAATCTTCTCTAAGGCCCAACGATGTTTGGGCTTTTTTATTTCACTGGCTGAAAATTTTTAACCCAAAATCTCGCTGCTTTTCCAGTTTTCAGACTGTGTGATTCATCTACTAAATTTCTTCATGAATTTAACAATTTAACTAAGTAGCCCTCACGCTTTCTATGTACTTGTTCGCTAATTTAGTCTCATCGAAATTAGATATACATCTTAAGGTGAGAGCCATGAAAAAAGTCTTAACTACAATCGCGTTATCTCTAAGTGCTTTGTTAGCTACTTCTGCAATGGCAGCACCACAGTATGACTCGCGTTATGACCATAATCCGCATAAACCGGCGCCACACTGGAATGCCAAAGATAGCAAGAAATGGAATGACGACCGTCGCTGGAATGATGACCGCCGTCATAACAACCGTATGGTCAACCCAAGCCGTGACTGGCGCGTAGGACAAACTTTACCTCGTCAATATGACAACAACCGTTTTGAAGTCAGTGATCGCGAAGCACGTCGTTTACCAAATACCGGCCGTTTCCAGCAATGGTACAAAGTCAACAATGACTATGTTCTAGTGAATGAACGTACCAACAAAATTGTACGAATCATTAACTAAGCTTTCTCCATTACTGCTCGTCTTGCAGACACCTGAAGCCCCCTTCAGGTGTTTTTTTATATCTACACTTCCACTTGCATTTTTTTTCATTAGAATCAAAGCTGGATCTTCAATCATTGAAATGGGCACAGCATGACTTCAGCAGAAACGTCACAAAGCACAACTTTGCAATATGTGCACTGGTTTCGCCATTCTGCGCCTTATATCAATGCGCACCGCAACAAAACCTTTGTAATCATGTTTGATGGCGAAGCCGTCTTAAATGATAACTTTCAGCATATTATTCACGATATTGCTTTATTACATTCTTTAGGCATTCGGCTGATTCTGGTACATGGTGCACGTCCGCAAATTAACCAGAATCTGGCTCAAAGCCAGATTACGACGCCTTTTTACCAGCAGCGTCGGGTCACCACACGTGAATCTTTAAGCTGTGTGATGAATGCCGTCGGTTCGATCCGCCTACAAATTGAAGCACTGCTGTCTATGGGACTGGCCAACTCGCCGATGTATGGCGCCCGGATTGATACCGTTTCAGGGAATTTTATCACTGCCAAGCCGTATGGGATTCGTGATGGTATTGATTTTCAACTGACCGGTGAAGTGCGTGCAGTTGATACTGACGCGATTCAGCGCCATCTGGACAGTCATAATATTGTGGTGCTTGGCCCGACTGGTTATTCCACAACAGGAGAAGTCTTTAATCTGCTGGCTGAAGAAGTTGCTACCAAAACTGCGATTCGCCTCAAGGCAGATAAACTGATTTTTCTCGGTAAGCAGCATGGCCTGATGGACAGTAACGGTCAGCTCAAACGTGAAGTGACACCGCAACAGCTGGATGATTTTATTCCGGTCGAGCAAGATGCACTGGAAAGAGGATTACAATTAAAAGCCGCACAGGAAGCCTCCATGAACGGCGTACATCGGGTGCATCTGATTTCTTATGCCTATGATGGTGCCCTGCTGGAAGAACTTTTCACCCGTGATGGTTCCGGCACTCTGGTCACTGACGCGCATTATGAAGAAGTGCGGATGGCCGATATTCAGGATGTAGGCGGTCTGATCGGTTTGCTGCGTCCACTGGAAGAAGAAGGCATTCTGGTTTATCGTTCGCGTGAACGTCTGGAAAATGAAATCAACCAGTTTGCCGTAATCGAACGGGACGGCATGATTCTGGCCTGTGCCGCCCTTTATCCGATTCCGACTACGGGTGATGAATTGCGTTCTGCAGAAATTGCCTGTGTTGCGGTACATCCCAGTTATCGCAAGTCTAATCGGGGTAGCCAGATCCTGCATTATCTAGAAGAAAAAGCCAAAAGCATGCAGATTCAGCGACTGTTTATTTTAACTACCCGCACCGCGCACTGGTTTCTGGAACAAGGCTTTGAACCGGCTTCAGTCGATGACCTGCCGGATGCCCGTCAGGCATTTTACAATTATCAACGTAATTCAATTGTTTGCAAAAAGTCACTTTAAAGTGGCTTTTTCTTTCAGTGCTTTAGCTTAATTTTAGATAAAGATATCTGGCAATCTCGCTTTAAATTTTAAAATTCTATTACTGGTTTTTAGCTAAACATATCAACAGATCAGATTTAAAAAAATAACTATAAATTTCATAAGTTTGATTAATTTAAATATTAAATCTTCATTTTTATATAAATCACTTTTTCGCATAAGTTTTGCGCTTTTTTATTTATCTTTTTTCTTCATTAGAAATTCCTGAATAGTTATTTTTTTAGAAAAACAAAAACGATTAGCGTGTGTCTAAGTTTTCATTCACTAGTTTTTCACTTTCGGGAGTTTTGATTCATGCGCCAATCTCATGTTCAGTTTTTAGCAAAGACTGCAGTACTTGGTACTGCGATGGTGGGTGTCATGATGCTTTCAGGCTGCTCGAAAAAAGAAGAGACCATTACCCTGAATATCGGTTTCCAAAAATACGGCGTATTACCTATTTTAAAAGAACGCGGTACGCTGGAAACCAGCTTAAAACAGCAAGGGGTCAATGTGAAATGGGTAGAATTTCCGGCCGGCCCACAACTGCTTGAAGGCCTGAATGTCGGCAGCATCTCTTTTGGTGAAGCCGGTGAAGCACCGCCGATTTTTGCCCAGGCGGCCAACTCAAATCTGGTCTATGTGGCCAATCAGCCGCAAGCACCTAAGGCCGAAGCCTTGATTGTACCGAAAGATTCACCAATCCAGTCTATTCAGGATCTGAAAGGCAAACGGGTAGCCCTGAACAAAGGTTCAAATGTGCATTACCTGCTGTTAAAAGTTCTGGAAGCCAACAAGCTGACACTCGGTGATATTGAAGTGATTTATCTACCACCTTCCGATGCACGTGCTGCATTTGAACGTGGTGCAGTTGATGCCTGGGTCATCTGGGATCCGTTCTTTGCAGCTGCTGAACATCAGATTGGTGCGCGTGTCATTGCCAGCGGTGAAAATGTGGTGAGCAACCACCAATTCTATCTGGCAGATCGCAAGTTCGCAGAAAGCCATCCTCAGGTGGTACAGGCGGTTGTCAATGAACTAAACCTGACCACGGACTGGGTCGCAAAAAATCAGGACGCTGCCGCTCAGCTCCTGCAAAAACCGACAGGTCTAGCCGTCGATGTCTTAAAAACCTCTATTTCACGCATGGGCTTCGGTGTTAAACCCCTCACGACTGACGTGATTCAAAAACAGCAACAGGTCGCCGATGCGTTTTATGCGCAGCAGCTGATTCCACAAAAGCTGAATATTGATGCAGCAATTATTAAATAACAGCAGAATAATTCGAGAATAAAGATGAGTCATATAAAAACAGTTTCTTATATCAGCTTAGCGCTATTGAGCTTTAGTCTGACTGGCTGCCAGAAACAGGAACCACAGCAAACGGCTGCCGCAGAAACCACGTCAGCGCAACAAGTTAAAACCATTGCGATTGGCTTTCAGAAATCAGCCTTAAATCTGCTGGTGGCACGTGATGAAAAGCTGTTAGAACAACAATTTCCCAATGCCAAAATTGAATGGAAAGAGTTTCCGGCAGGCCCACAAATGCTGGAAGCCTTAGCAGTCGGTGCAGTGGATTATGGCTATGTGGGAAATACTCCGCCTATTTTTGCACAGGCGGCAGACAAAGCCCTGAGCTACGTGGCCTTTGAAAAAGTGGCGGGAAATTCTTTGGCCGTGGTCGTGCCGAAAGACAGTGCCATTCAAAATATTCAACAATTGAAAGGAAAACGGATCGCGGTGCAGAAAGGTTCAAGTGCCCATGAACTTCTGGCCAAAACCCTGGAAAAAGCCGGATTAAGCTGGTCAGAGATTCAAGCCGTCTGGCTTCCCCCTGCGGATGCACGTGCTGCTTTTGACAAAAAAGCCATTGATGCCTGGGCAATCTGGGATCCCTTCCTGGGTGCAGCCGAGTTCGACAGCAAGGTTAAGGTGCTGATTGAATCTAGTGACTTTCCACAAACCTACTCCTTTTATATCGGCAATCCCGAATTTATTCAGAAGCATCCGGATAGCCCCGGGAAGTTTATCCAGGCTTTAAATGCATCTGACCAGTGGATTCTTAAAAACCAGGCTGTAGCTCTAGATATTTATCAGAAAAGTACCGGTCTGAAAACGGATGTAGCGAAGATTGCATTTGAGCGTCGTCTTAAACCTTCGCCGGTACAACCATTAACGACGGAAGTGATCAAAGCTCAACAGAATATTGCCGATCTCTTCCAGCAGGTTCAACTGATTCCCAAAACCATCAGCGTCCAGCAACAGATCTGGTCGCCAGCGGCCACACATTGATGAGCAAACAAGATCATTTAATTTAAGGAATATTACATGAAAATTTTCTGGTTTATCCCCACTCATGGCGACAGTCGCTACTTAGGCACCAGCAAGGGCGCACGTGTTGTAGATCATGCCTACATGAAGCAGATTGCCGTTGCCGTGGATAATCTTGGTTATGAAGGTGTCCTGATTCCGACTGGCCGTTCTTGTGAAGATCCATGGTTAACTGCAGCCAGCCTGATTGATGCGACCAAAAAATTAAAATTCCTGGTGGCATTGCGTCCAGGCGTGACCACGCCGGCACTGGCTGCACGTATGGCCGCGACCTTTGACCGCTTGTCTAATGGCCGAGTACTGCTGAATCTGGTGACTGGCGGTGACGAGCAGGAGCTAAAAGGTGATGGCGTCTATGAAGATCACACAACCCGTTATAAAACGGCGACCGAATACACCACCATCTGGCGTGAAATTTTAAAACGCTCACATACCGGTGAAAGCTTTAGTTTCCATGGCGAACGCTTAAGTGTCGATGATGCAAAATTGCTGTATCCACCCATTCAGCAGCCGCATCCGCCTTTATGGTTTGGTGGCTCATCGGATGATGCCATTGAGCTGGCCACGGATCAGGTCGATACTTACTTGACCTGGGGCGAGCCACCGGCAGCAGTCAAAGAAAAAATTGCAGTGGTAAAAGCCAAGGCTGCAGCTAAAGGTCGTGAACTGAATTACGGGATCCGTTTACACGTGATCGTACGCGAAACCAATGAGCAGGCCTGGGCGGCGGCTGAAGAACTGATTCAATATGTGGATGATGCCACTATCGCTGCAGCCCAAGCCAAGTTCAAATCCATGGACTCGGTCGGTCAGCGCCGTATGGCAGAACTGCACAATGGCGATCGCAGCAAACTCGAAGTTTCTCCAAACCTCTGGGCAGGTGTGGGTCTGGTTCGTGGTGGTGCAGGTACGGCACTGGTCGGCGATCCGGAAACTGTCGCTGCACGTATCCAGGAATATGCCGATCTGGGGATCAGCACCTTTATTTTCTCAGGCTATCCACATCTGGAAGAATCCATCCGTTTTGCAGAACTGGTATTCCCTTTACTTCCACTGGAAACCCAGCAAAAACTCACTCAACCAAACTTGACCGGTCCATTTGGTGAAATCGTGGCGAACAACTACACACCGGACGAGAACAAGCAGGCTGAGAAAATTAAGGAGTCTGCTTAATGTCAAAAGTCGTTTCCGTTGAAACCCTGACCCCAAAGCAGGTTTCACGTGGAACAATTCTGGAGCAGCATCTGCTGCCCTGGCTGGTTCCAATTTTCTTGATTGCAGTTTGGCAAATTGCCTCTAGCACAGGCCTGCTGGAAAGCCGGATTCTGCCTGCACCGAGTGCCGTGGTTTTAGCCTTCTGGAATTTATTGCTCAGCGGTGAACTGTGGACGCATGTGCAAGTCAGTGCAGGACGTGCCATCAGCGGATTATTGGTAGGTGGTGGTTTGGGCCTATTGCTGGGTCTGTTAAATGGTTCATCCAAAACTGCCTCTACCCTGCTCGACACCACCTTGCAGATGATCCGCAATATTCCTGCACTGGCACTCATTCCCCTAGTCATCTTATGGTTCGGGATTGATGAATCTGCCAAATTGTTTCTGGTGGCGATTGGGGTATTTTTCCCGATTTATATCAATACCTATCATGGGATTCGTTCCGTCGATCCGCAATTGATCGAGATGGGCAAAAGCTATGGCTTAACTCGCTGGCAACTGTATAAAGAAATTATTCTGCCGGGTGCGATGCCGTCAATTCTGGTCGGACTGCGTTTTTCTCTAGGTCTGGTCTGGGTATTGTTAATCGTGGCCGAAACCATTTCCGCCCAGTCTGGTATTGGTTATATGACCATGAATGCACGTGAATTTTTGCAAACTGACGTGGTTCTGGTAGGTATTTTACTGTATGCCCTGCTCGGCAAACTGGCCGATGTTCTGGCCGTGGCCTTAGAGCGATTCCTGCTGCGCTGGCATGCCGGCTATCAAAAATAAAGAATAAATGAGGAGCATGTGATGACTGATCTCAGTTTAGGGCGTCATGCCAATGACCCGATTGTGCCACTGGACCAACCTGCGGCAGAGATCAATCCTGCTGCAGTGATCGGTGCCGAAATTATCATTGAACAGCTGCACAAGTTTTACGGTTCGGTCAAGGTTTTGGAAGATCTGGACCTGCATATCCAGCCGGGTGAATTTCTGGCAATTGTCGGTCGCAGCGGTTGTGGTAAAAGTACCTTATTGCGCCTGATTGCCGATCTGGAACAGCAAAGCTACGGCGAAATCAAGTTCAAGTCAGCCCGGCATATCCGTGAAGGCATTACTGCCGATGATATCCGAGTGATGTTTCAGGACCCACGCCTGCTGCCTTGGCGTAGCATCGAACAGAATGTGCAGTTAGGCTTGGGTAAAGAGCAGCATGCCAAAGCCTCTCAAATGCTGGAAAAAGTCGGCCTAAAAGAAAAAGCTGGACTGTGGCCTTCACAGCTTTCTGGAGGACAACGGCAACGTACCGCCTTGGCGCGGGCATTATCGCATCAGCCGCGTATTCTGCTGCTGGATGAACCCCTCGGCGCCCTGGATGCCCTGACAAGACTGGAAATGCAAAACCTGATTGAACGCCTATGGACCGAGCAAGGCTTTACCGCCATTCTGGTCACGCATGATGTCAGTGAAGCCGTGCAACTGGCAGACCGGATTATCTTGCTGGACAAAGGCCATATTGCCAAAGAGTTTAGGGTCAATTTGCCACGTCCCCGGCAAAAAAGTGTGACATTTGCAGAACTGGAACAGCAGGTCTTGCAGGCAGTTTTAGCGACCTGAATACCCAATCCAACCCAAAATCGCGCATGGTTTTGGGTCTTATTCTTATAAAAAATACTTTTAAGGACATTTTTATCAGATTCATTTCAGTATTATTCTTCTCTTCCATTGATAAAGAAAAAAGATGAATAAATGAAGTATTTTCAGAAACTTGAATTTCTCTCCCGGTGTAGATGCATTTAGCCTGTTTTAAATATTGATCTAGAGAATAAATCATCATTATTCAAAAAATTAGCCTGTGACTGTGTGCACAAATCTGATGATTTGCCGTACAATTGAGGATTCCCTTTTTCATTGTTTTTTATATTTGCTAATGGAACAAAAAAAGAGTACTCAAAAACGCAATCAGCTGCTAAATGCTGCACTAGACGTATTTTCCCTATATGGTTTTAATGGGGCAAGTCTGGATGAAATCGCACAAATTGCAGAAATGCATAAGTCGAATATTTTCTATTATTATGAAAATAAAGAAGCCCTGTATGTCGAGGTATTAACCACCGTTCTACAAAAATGGTTGGCGCCTTTACAAACCCTTGAAGCTGAACTTGAGCCTGAAGAAGCGATCACCAATTATTTGATGCAAAAAATTGAAGTGTCGCGTACCCAGCCTAAAGCATCCCGTTTATTTGCTTTGGAGGTAATTCAAGGTGCACCGCATATTCTGGAAATTTTAAAAGGTCCGCTAAAAAAACTGGTCAAGCGTAAAGCCAAAGTGATTTCCAACTGGCAGGAGCAAGGCAAGATTTCTGCAGATATTGATCCTGAGTTACTGATTCTGAATATTTGGGCGATTACCCAGAACTATGCAGACTTTGCGACCCAAATGGAAATGGTCACGGGTAAAACCTTGCGTAACCGCAGCATGCAGCAACGCATTATCCAGCATACGGTACATATGATGTTATACGGCGTGATTCCACGCACGGATAAATAAGCAAGCGCTTCTGATTGGCACACGACCATAGCTGCTATGGTCGCCGAGCAAACTTGACCCTCCTATTTATTTTACCATTTGATATAAATCTAATAATTTTTTCGCACCCAATAACAGATTTTCTTCCCAATCCAGATGCGCAGTCTCATTAGCTCCATCAGTAATGTATTTCACTGAAATCAGCCGAACGCCCAGCTTTTTACAGACTTTGGCCAAGGCATAGCCTTCCATATCGACCAGATTACACGCCACTTTTGAAATACCGGTTTCAAAGCTATCGCCTGTTCCACAAATCCCTTTCGGCAAATGGTCAAAGAAAGAATCCAGCTCAATCGCACCCGGGAAATGCTGATCCATCGGGGTCATGCCGATCTCAAAGCCAAGGGGCGACACATCCATATCACGCTGTACAAATTGCGTGACTTCGACCAGTTCATGCGCATTAAAATGCGAACTTCCCGCGCTGCCCAAATTCAATAAGGTACTGCAACCGGTGTTCTGAATCACCTCAAAAGCTTTAAAAGCCGCATTGACTTTACCAATCCCGCTGTAATGTACCTGAATGCCTTCTGCTTCAAATAAGCCTTTGGATTCATTGGGTAGAGCCATGATGAGCGCCAAATCGGACATTCGAAATACCTGATATCAAGAAAAACCCTGATATTAGAAAACAAAAGCGGCTGAATGAAAAGCACCAGTGCTCTGATCAGACATGATCAATGTGTACAAAAACAAAACTGCTCAATGCTAAGGAAGATGAATTTTCAAGAAAAATATTGCATAAAAACACAACAGCAAGACGAAAGCGCGAGATTATGGCAATATATAGCCTCTCGATATTTCTAAGCACTTGATTTGCCCATGCAGCTGCTCCGTCTAAATGCTTTAGCCTCTCATTCTGAATTACCCAAAACTGCCGTGACGATCGGTAATTTTGACGGCGTGCATTTAGGCCATCAGGCGATGATCCGTCAGCTGCAACAGGTGGCTGAAGCACAGGGTTTAAAATCTGTGGTGATGATTTTCGAGCCGCAACCCCTTGAATACTTTAAAGGTTATGAGGCGCCACCGCGGATTTCATCGCTGCGTGAGAAAGTCGAATACCTGACCGAGCTGGGGGTGGACTATATCGCAGTGGCGAAATTTGACCATACTTTTCGCAGCCTGACTGCAGAAGCTTTTGCCGACATTTTAAAAGAAAAACTGAATGCCCGGCATCTGGTCTTAGGCGATGATTTTCACTTTGGTAAAAACCGCCAAGGCAACAGCGAATTCCTGCGCAATTACGGCTTTGAAGTGACCAATTTAAATACCATTGCTCTAGATGGTGAACGGGTCAGTTCCACCCGGATTCGCCAGACCTTGCAAGCTGGTGATTTAGCCTTGGCCGCACAATTGCTGGGTCGTCCCTATAGCATTACCGGGCGGGTGCAATATGGTGATCAGATTGGTCGAACTATTGATTTCCCCACCATTAATGTACGGCTTAACCGTCATAAGCCCTGCCTGAAGGGAATTTATGGGGTTGAAGTCATTTGCGAAACCCAATCCTTAAAAGACAAAGTAAAAGCCGACTCTGCAACGCAAACTGGCATTTCAGGTTATGACCCGACTGCCCTGTTTGGGGCCGGTCATGTCGGCACACGTCCAGCCATCAAACAAGCACATCCAGAGTGGCGATTAGAAGTACATTTTCCAGATGTTTCTGCTAATCTGTATGGCCTGTTGATGCGGGTGACGTTCTTAAACTATTTACATGGCGAAAAGGACTATCCTTCGCTTGAAGCGCTAAAAGCCGGAATTGATGATGATGTCGAGAAACTGCTTGAGTTTCGTCGAAATCACCCCACATTTCCCTTTTAATATCCCATATTTTTATTGTAAAACGTGTCAGTGACATAACTGATTAGATTGGAAGACGACTTGCATGAGCGATAAGCAAACTCCTGAAAATGCAGTGGACTATAAAGCCACGCTAAACCTCCCAGGTACTGACTTTGCAATGAAAGCAAATTTGGCAGTACGTGAAGCGAAATGGTTAGAAGAGTGGTATGCCGACAACATTTATCAGCAGATTCGTGAATCGCGTACTGGCAAGAAAAAATACGTGCTTCATGACGGCCCTCCTTATGCCAATGGTCAAATCCATTTGGGTCATGCAGTCAACAAAGTACTCAAAGACATCATCATCAAAAGCCGTGTCATGGATGGCTTTGATGCACCGTATGTACCGGGCTGGGACTGTCACGGTTTGCCAATCGAACTCAAAGTCGAAGAAAAAGTCGGTAAAGTCGGCGTAAAAGTGGATGCATCTACCTTCCGTAAAGCCTGCCGTGAATATGCCTACACCCAAGTTGAGCTTCAAAAGAAAGACTTCGTACGTATGGGCGTATTCGGGGATTGGGACAATCCTTACTTAACGATGAACTTCAAACAAGAAGCTGACATCGTACGTTCATTGGGTGCAATCGCGAAAGCAGGTCATATCGAGCCAGGTCTGAAACCAGTCAACTGGTGTTTAGACTGTGGTTCATCATTGGCTGAAGCTGAAGTTGAATATGAAGATAAAAAATCGGATGCAATTGATGTCGGTTTCACTGTTGTTGATTTAGCTGATTTGTCTGCTCGTTTAGGCGTAGACGTTGCTGATCGTACCGATATCGTGATCTGGACCACAACACCTTGGACGATGCCTGCCAACCAAGCGGTTGCATTACATGCTGAGCTTGAATACCAACTGGTGAAAGCAACAGCCGAAGATAAAGCTGCACAAAACTTCATTTTGGCGAAATCATTGGTTGAGTCTGCGACTCAGCGTTATGGCTTTACTGCGTTTGAAGTGCTTGCTGAATTCACAGGTGCAAAACTTGAGAATTTAGTTCTTCGACATCCTTTAATTGCTGAACGCCAAGTGCCAGTGATTTTGGGTGAACATGTCACCGATGCGAGCGGTACAGGTGCTGTACATACTGCACCGGGTCACGGTGTGGACGACTATAAAGTTGGCTTACAGTACAACCTCAAAGTTGAAAACCCAGTCGGTGGTAATGGTGTGTATTTACCAACGTCGCCAATCTTCCCGGGCGAGCATATCTACAAAGCCAATCCAAAAATTATTGCAGCATTAACTGAAGCAACCAAGCTTTGGGCACATGTGGTGATCAAGCATAGCTATCCGCATTGCTGGCGCCATAAAACGCCGATTATCTTCCGTGCGACACCACAATGGTTTATCAGCATGGATGCTAAAGGTCTACGTCAAAATGCCTTGAATGCGATTGAAAACGAGATCAGCTTTGTACCGGACTGGGGTAAAAACCGTATCCAAGCGATGATTGAAGGTCGTCCGGATTGGTGTATCTCACGTCAACGTACTTGGGGCGTGCCAATTCCGTTCTTCGTACACAAAGACACCAATGAATTGCACCCACGTACGCCTGAACTGATTGAAGAAGTGGCTAAGCTGATCGAGCAAGAAGGCATTGATGGCTGGTATAACCGTGATGCCTCTGAGTTTATCGGTACGGATGCTGAACAATACAACGCAGTTCGTGACACATTAGATGTCTGGTTTGACTCTGGTACAACGCACTATGCGGTACTGCGTGAACGTGAAGAACTGACTGATCCTGCTGATTTGTACCTTGAAGGTTCAGACCAACACCGTGGTTGGTTCCAATCCTCATTGCTTACCTCGATTGCGATTAATAAACGTGCGCCATACAAAGGCTTGTTAACGCATGGTTTCGTAGTGGACGAGAAAGGTCGTAAGATGTCGAAGTCGATCGGTAACGTGATCACGCCGCAAGACATCATTAAAGATATGGGTGCGGATGGTTTACGTTTCTGGATCGCCTCTGCGGATTACCGTTATGAAATGACCGCTGGTAAAGAAATCTTTAGCCGTGCCTCTGACGGTTATCGTCGTATCCGTAACACGCTTCGTTTCTTGCTTGCTAACCTGAATGGCTTCAAACCATCAACAGATGCGCTTCCTGTCGATCAATTGATCGCGCTGGATCAATACATTCTGCAACGTGCATCTGAAGTGCAAGAAACCATTAAGAAAGCATACGAAGATATGAACTTCCATATCGTAACGACTGCTCTGACTAATTTCTGTATCAATGACTTGGGTGGTTTCTACTTAGACATCATCAAAGACCGTCAATACACCACGAAAGCGGATTCGCAAGCACGTCATTCTGCACAAACTGCGTTGTATCACTTGGTACAAGCATTCGTGCGTTGGATGTCACCAATCCTGAGCTTCACTGCACAAGAAGCTTGGCCGTTAATTCCTGAGCAATCAGAGAAATACGTGTTCACGGCTGAATGGTATGATATTCCTGTGGCTTCAACTGCAAATGTAGTATCTGAAGCTGAATGGCAAACGCTCATTGCCGTGAAATCTGCAGTAAACAAATTCATTGAAACTGCACGTACCGCGAAAACTGTCGGTTCTAACTTGTCTGCCAAAGTTGAACTTTGGGCAAATGCCGAATTAAAAGCAGTGCTAGATAAGTTAAGTGATGAGCTTCGTTTCGTACTGATCACATCACAAGTGGTCGTCAATGAGTTTGATGCAGCACAAGGTGAAGCGTCTGATCTTGAAGGCTTGAATGTGAAAGTTTCAGCAGCTGATGGCGAAAAATGCGTACGTTGCTGGCATGTATTACCAGATGTAAATACACATTCTGCACATCCTGGTCTATGCGGTCGTTGTATCATCAACCTTCCTACAGGCCAAGGCGAAGAGAGAAAATATGCCTAATACCCACACCAAAAAGGGCTTATTCCAGTTCTATCCACATAATTTATGGTGGGTTGGACTGGCCATTCTGGCGATCATTCTGGATCAATGGACCAAATGGATTGCAGTGACAAATCTGAACTATGCAGATCCTGTTCCTGTGCTGCCCTTTTTAAATTGGACACTGCTACATAACTATGGCGCTGCCTTTAGTTTCCTGTCCGATGCCGGTGGTTGGCAACGCTATTTCTTTACTTCACTGGCAGGTTTAGTGTCTGTAATCTTTGTGTTTTGGCTGATGCGCATGCCAAAAGACATGAAAATTTTACCATTGGCGATTGCCCTGATTCTGGGTGGTGCCATCGGTAATTTAATCGACCGGGTCAGCCTCGGCTATGTAGTCGATTTTATTCATGTGTATTACCAGAACAGCCACTTCCCTGCGTTCAATATCGCAGATAGTGCTATTACTGTAGGCACTATTCTGATGCTGATTGATACCTTTTTCTTAGAAAAACATCGAATTCAACAGGCGAAAGCACAACATGACTGATTTTATTCATCCTAACGAAGAAACCCGGGTTGCAGACGGTTCTAAAGTCGAGCTGCACTTTTCTGTTGCTATCGAAAATGGCGTGGAAATTGACAATACCCGTAGCCGTGAAGAACCGGTCAGCCTGGTAATTGGCGATGGTAATTTACTGCCTGGTTTTGAAAATGCACTGTTTGGTTTACGTGCTGGTGACCGTCGTACGGTGAGCCTGCCACCAGAAGATGCTTTTGGTCCTTGGAATCCGGAAAATATCCAGAAATTTGATACGGTGAAGTTCGGAGAACGTCCGATCGAAGGTCACATGATCGAGTTTGAAGACAAAGCCAAAGCCACCCTGTATGGCGTGGTGAGATCGGTGAATGATGACATTACTGAAGTGGACTTTAACCATCCATTGGCAGGCAAAAACATCACCTTTGAAGTGGAAATCTTCAAAGTGACACCTGCGGGTCAGCAAGGCATTAAACTGATGTAAGACATCAGCTAATTAACTGATTTTAAAAAAGCTCCTTCGGGAGCTTTTTTATATTCCGGATACAAATCATCTCTAGTCACCTTCCTGAAATCTGATTAATTTAATTTGATGATCAGACCCGAAGAAAGGATGAAACATGAAAATTTATATTGTAGTTGGAAGTGTGCGTGAGGGACGTACCGCGATTAAAGTAGCGCACTGGGTACTGCAGGAAATTAAAAGTTATGCCTTTAGCACTTTAGAAACTGAAATTGTCGATCTAAAAGAATGGGATCTTCCGCTGTTTTCTGGTGCTCATCCGCCATTGACCGGGATTTATGATCAGCCCAAACAGCAAGACTGGGCCGACAAGATTGCACTCGGCGATGCCTTTATTTTTGTCACACCTGAATACAATCATGGCTATAGCCCTGCCCTGAAAAATGCCCTGGACTATCTCGGCAAGGAATGGCAAGGCAAACCGGCAGCTTATATTGGTTATGGCGCGACCAATGGCTCACGTTCGATTGACCAGATTCGTCAAGTCGGCACTCAACTTGGACTGGTAGATACCAATGCCGTGATTGAAATCCGTGACATCTTTGCACGCAACAAAGATTATTCCTTCCAAGGCAATGAATTTGATAATAAAAACTTAAAAGCTGTGGTGGATAGACTGATTCAATATGTCAGTGCTTAATGACTGGACGACAGCCCTGTACGTTTTAGCCTACATGCAGCGCAGAGTTTAGCCGCTATGCGGTTGTTTTATGCGAGGCTATAGTCAGTACATAGACAGACAGGAAGTCTGCAAAGCGATACGACAACAATAAAAAGCGCCAATCAATAGGACGTTGACAGATTAGACAGGAGTCAGATGTGAGAAGCAAATCCAGAAAAGCCTCGACAGGATGTTGAGGCTTTTCTGTTTTTAAACTTTAGATTTAACTTGAATACTGATCGGGATGCATCAGACATTAACCTTAAACCCGAGATCAACATCACAGGCGGCTTGCCCTCCCCGAATACCCCAATTTTCCAATGCACTTTCTCTCAGATGAATCAAAATATGGTCTGCAGGAATACCGATTTCCCCAAGACTTTTGACCATTTGCTGATACAAGTTGCGCTTGGTCTCCAGACTGCGGCCAGCAAAACAGTCAATACTGATCAAGGTAAAATATTCAGGCTGAGCTAAATGACTCATATACTGAAAACGATGCGCTTCATGCACGACCAGACGAATATTACGATCATATTCAGGTAGCTGAAAGGCAGTTTTCACACAATGAAATACGCTGTTAAGCAATTGTTCCTCAACTGCTTGAGGATATTGTTGGCGAACTTCAATTTAAATCGTAGGCATAGGAGTTTCCTTTTTATTATTTTATCGACATTTTTATTTATATCAGTTGATGCATATCAAAAGAGTATTCTCTCGCTAAGATACAGCAAAATCACCATCCCTATTTGTAATTTGATCGGATGATCATTTTAAAACAGTATTTTTGAATTTATCTTTTTAAAATTTGGCTGTCGGCTTTGACCTACAATCTATGCAGCCAAACTGCCCTATTGCGCTGTATCGCTTCAGGCTATATTCAGATCATACCAAGACAGGAAGTCTTGTAAGAAAAATAAAAAATTCACGTAGCAGGATGCTGATCGGTATAACAGATATTATACCTTTAACAGAATATGAAAAGGCCTTCACAGGATGTAGAGGCCTTTTTCTTTCATGTCAGCATCAGCTTAAAAATCCTTTCATTCAGAGGGAGCTCATGCTGCGTTATTCCACCTTTCAATAACTCATTTTCAGATAAGCATCCTAAAAGCAGAGGATTAAGGTGCTGTCATTTTTAACAAACCGGCTTGCGAACCATCTTGAATCACCCACAGTGAACCATCCTGTGCCTGAGCAACCCCGCGAATCCGCTCCTTCATATCCAGACGCTGGACTTCTTTCACTGGAGTCTGGGTCGTATCCACAATCACAATCGCCTTGGAAGACAGACCGGTCGCAATCGCTTTATTTTTCCATTTCGGGAAGACATTAGCCGTATAAAACATTAAATCTGAAGGAGAAATTACCGGAGTCCAATCCAGTGCCGGGGCCTCAAATTCAGGTCGGGTACTGTGGTCAGGAATCGGCTTGCCATCATAATGATCGCCATTGGACACTAACGGATAACCATAATTTTTAGCTTTGACAATCTTGTTCAGTTCATCGCCGCCTTTTGGTCCCATTTCGATCACCCAAAGCTGCCCTTTCGGATCAAAAGCCATGCCTAGAGGATTACGATGTCCAAGACTCCAGACCTGCCGGGCAATTTTACCCTGATTCATAAACGGATTATCGGCAGGGATTGAGCCATCATCATTCAGGCGAATAATTTTACCGGCGTTGGATTGCATATCCTGTGCAGGGTTGAATTGCTGACGTTCTCCTGAACTGATCCATAACTTACCATCCGACCCGAATACAATCCGATGGGCATAATGTCCCTGGCCTGAAAATTTCGGCACTTGCGTCCAGATCCGTTCAATTTGTGTGAGTTGAGGAGTGGCTTGATTTAAGTTTAATTTACCCCGGATCACCACTGCACCATATCCGCCTTGGCCTTGTTCAGCATAGCTCAGATATACCCACCGATTCTTTGCAAAATCAGGATGTAAAGCAACTTCGCCTAAGCCACCCTGGCCTCCATATGCGACTTGAGGTATGCCTTTAACTTCAATTTTTTTCTTGGTTTTTGGATCAAAGAGCTGCAATTTTCCTTTGCGCTCAGTAATTAATAGTCGGCCATCCTTTAAAGTAGTAATCGCCCACGGCTCATTAAATTGAGCAACCTGTTCAACCTTATATTTTTGCAAGTTAGAAGAGACTGCATCCGATTTGGCAGCTGATGTAGATACCTCTTGACTACTTCTAGAAGATGAATTCTCTGCATAACAGGCAGTAAATGCTAAAGCACAACAACTGAGTAGAATTTTTATTTTAAATTGCGACAACATTATCTTCTCCATACTGATTTATTGTTCAAATTAATATCAAGATACAGAATTTATAATGTAAATTCAGCAGAGAAAGGTAAATAGATACATTTTAAAAACTATAAAACGAGTTAATTTTGAAGTTTTATTTATAATTTTTGCACATAAAAAAACACCCCCGGCCTTATGGTCGGGGATGTTTTCGAATAATGAGCTGGCGATGACTTACTCTCACATGGGTAACCCCACACTACC